>JACQSY010000140.1 GCA_016211085.1 Acidobacteriota bacterium
CCCACAATGCCCAGCCAAAACCTTTCCGTTGGACTAAATCTCCCGATCAGATCCTGGCTAGCATTGCTCGCTTTGCTCATCGAACTCTCGACGTACAGACGGCTCCACTTATGTCAGAAATCAATGGGACAGCAGACTAGATGAGCACATGAACAAGTCCGTAGGAGCCGCGAAAGTCAGATCCGTTGTAAATTTTGTAGAGAGGGTATTAAGTTGACGGGCGACAGGCTAAGCATCCTGAAAAACCTGGAGAAGCTTGCTCCCTTTGGGATCCTCCTAACAGACAACGCGCTCACCATCACCGGCTGGAACGAATGGCTGCAAGCTCACTCGGGGTACGGGGCCGATCAAGCGATCGGACACAAGCTGGCTGATCTTTATCCTCAGTTAAGGGAACGCAACCTTCTGGCCCGTTTTGGAGAGGCACTGCGCGGGAAGATCCAGTTCCTGGAACAAAGCACTTACGAATATTTACTGCCCATGGCGCCTGACTTGCCCGGTTGTTCCTTCCCCCATATGCAACAAACGGCGCAGGTGATGCCGCTGATCTCAAACGGCCGGATTGATGGAACGCTGACATTAATTCACGACGTGACCGATCGGGTCTTGCGTGACTGCGAGCTGCAGCAGGCAGCGCAGCGTGAAAAAGCAGCCCGTGATGAGGCCGAATCTACCATTTATGCCAGCGATGAATTGCTAGCCCTGTTCTCACATCAGATTCGTACCCCGCTTAATGCGATTCTCGGCTTTACGCGCCTGCTCCGGGGCGGAAAGCTGGATGAAAAATCCAGTGAACGGGCTTTGGAAATCATCGAACGCAATACCAGAATCCAGGTCCGGATTCTGGATGACCTTCTGGATAAGGTCAGAATCATGAACGGCAGGTTGAATCTAAAAAAGCAAGCCCTTGATCTACGCGCGGTGGTTCAAGGGGCGCTCGATGCGGAAATGCCCAACGCCCAGACCAAGGGAATTAAGCTGGAACGTAGGATTCCTGAAGAAGGCTTGCTGGTCCATGCCGATCACAAGCGTCTGCTGCAGGTGGTGACGGATCTTTTATCGAACGCAATTAAAGTCACTCCGCCCGCAGGACGAGTGAGCTTAACGGTTCGCCGCGTTGATGACTACGCAGAGGTTGTGGTGCATGACACGGGACGTGGGATGGTTGCTGAATCCCTTCCTTTTATTTTCGACCCATTCCGCCATCCTGAGCCGCAGGCTGGAAAAACAGAGAACGTGCAGGCATTCGGCCTCGCCATTATAAGAAGGCTGATGGATCTCCACAACGGAACGGTGGTTGCTGAAAGCGAGGGAGAAGACCGCGGATCCACCTTTACTATCAGGCTCCCCATTCTCAGAAAGACGGACGAAGGCCCCGGCGAGAATCGCCCGCAGGCGGGGAGCAATGAGACCGTTCGCCTCCCATGACACCTGATATTGCCCTTCTGCTTGCAATACTAGCTATAGCAGTAGTCCTGTTTTCCCTGGAGTGGGTCCCCGTGGACGTGGTAGGGCTTGGCGTCATGCTGTCCGTCATCATTGCCGGATTGGTGCCTCCCAATCGGGCCTTTAGCGGCTTTGGAAGCGATACGGTCATGATGATCCTGGGACTGCTCATCCTGACCGCCTCTCTGCTGCGCACCGGCGTGGTGGACCTCGCAGGACGAGCTATTTTGCAGCGCGCCGGGAGCAGCCCCGACCGCCTTCTCGTCATTATCGTGGTGTCCGTTGCAGTCCTCAGCGCTTTTATCAGTAATACTGCAGCTACGGCCTTTTTCCTCCCCATTGCGATGGCTATCGCGACCAGGACCAAAGCCAGCCCTTCAAGACTGCTCATGCCGTTGGCTTTCTCATCAATTCTCACCAGCTCTGTGACGCTCGTGAGCACATCCACTAACATCGTGATCAGTGGCCTGCTCACGGAAAACGGGATGCCGCCGATGGGGATGTTCGAATTGGCGCCCGTCGGTATTCCCATTGCAGTGGTGGGAATCGCCTACTTGCTGCTGGTTGGGCGCCGGCTGATTCCTGAACGCACAGTTTCTTCAGAATTGGCGGAAGAATTCGGCCTGCGCCCCTACTTGACCGAAATCCTCATCCTGGACAATTCCGACCTGGTGGGGAAAACACTGGCTGAGTCGGGAATGGGTCGAGACCTCGATTTAACCGTCCTCCAAATCATCCGTGACAAGGACCGCCATATGCCCCCGCGCGCGGATACCCAGCTGCTGCCAGGCGACATCCTGCTGGTGGAAGGACCACGCGAAGAGATCCTAAAGGTCAAGGACACTCGAGGTATTGAAATCAGGGCTGATGTGAAACTTTCTGACCCTGACCTCGAAGCGGATGAACGCCGCCTCGCGGAAGTCATCGTCATGCCGCGCTCTCCGCTGATAGCCCGTACCTTGAAGTCGATCCGGTTTCGACAACGCTACGGGCTGCAGGTCCTCGCCATCAACCGCCACGGCGAAACTCTGCATCGCAAGATCAGCGAGGTCGTCCTGCGGCTGGGAGACGTTCTCTTGCTCCAGGGCCGCCGCTCCAACCTAGCAGCCCTCGAAGCCGATCTAACGTTTCGAGTCTTGGGGGCAGTGGAAGACCGCCGCCCCAACCTGCCCATGGCACGGACCTCGATCGCCATCTTCACCGGTTCCTTGTTTGTCGCCAGCGTGAATCTACTCTCGCTTCCCATAGCTGTGCTCCTGGGATCGGTGCTCACCTTCCTTACCCGCTGCATTACTCCGGAAGAGGCTTACCGTGAAGTGGAATGGAAAGTAATCATTCTCATCGGTTCCATGCTGGTTTTCGGCACAGCAATGGAGGAGACCGGAACCGCTCACTTCCTGGCCTCACACATCGTCAACCTCTTCGGTAGTGCCGATCCCGTATGGCTCCTTTCGGGATTCTTCGTCCTCACCGTTGCACTGACTCAGCCTATGTCCAACCAGGCGGCGGCCATTGTCATCTTTCCCGTGGCAATACAGACTGCGCTGCAGTTGGGACTGGAGCCAAGAACGTTTGCAATGATGATTGCGGTAGCCGCCAGTTGTTCTTTTATAACCCCCCTGGAACCTTCCTGTTTAATGGTCTATGGTCCTGGTCGCTATCGCTTTGCGGATTTCCTGAAGGTGGGGACACCGCTGACAGTGTTGATTTATCTGATTTCGATCTTCCTGGTGCCTAAAGTTTGGCCTCTTTGAACTTCACGCCCTCCACAGCTTAATCCGCCAGCAGGACGGCCTTCAAGATACAAGCGCCATAGTGGCACCTATGCAACACGGTCTTCAAACTGCCTCGCCAGCCGAGCTAAAGAAAGAGCCCCTAAGGACAAGCCGAAATCGCGCAGCACAATGTCGTAGTAACCCGGCACCAGCAGAAGGTTGATGATGATGCCCCACAACCAGAGCGCGACTATGTAGCCTCCGATGCGCGGCCGGAAAGCGACAATCAATCCCGCGATCATCTCAATTACGCCTACGCCCATCAATTACGCCTACGCCCAGCATGAACATCTGGGGAGCAACCGGCAGCATAACGGCAATAGTGGGTGAGAGATAAAGATCCCAGTTGACCAGAAAATGGAAAAATTTATCGATTCCGGCAACGATGGGGGCCGCAATAAACCCCAGATACAAGAGCGTATAGGCATGGTAAGCAGGACGTAGTCCCCCTCTGGGCGTCATCGTGACCGGTGTCGCGCCAACCTTTCCTCGAACTTCGCCTTTCTCTTTTACCTCGCGTTCCAAGACGGTTTCTACCATCGTCGATCACCTCTAACGATTATTCCAAACCTGTGCCAGAGCTCAAGACCCTGGAACTGTGCCCAAATCGAATCAGAGTCCGACCTTCAGCCCCAGTTCTTGAGCTCCGACCATCCTGGGAGGGTACCGCAAGCTTGCGGGCCTCCTACAGCGCAGAAGCAAGACGTATGCCAGTGGGGTATGGAGACACCTATTCCTATGAGGGCCCGAGTGTTATGGAAATCATACCTCTGAACGTAAGCCTCTCCTCTAAGTGCAAGCTAGGGAATTTTTGCTGTTTGCGGCCGATGATTCCTGCGAGGAAGGCCCGCTTGTGGAAGCACCCGTATCATGCTACATTCAGGGAACTTTTGGTTGCTTCCCGGGTGAAGCGGATTTCAGCAATTCCAGGTTTGTTCGCAGCCGCGTTTATTTCGGAGGAACGCCATGCCCCATTCGAATGAAAAGGAATTCAAGCCCTTTATCCCCGCCAGTCAGACTATTCCCGAATTTACCCCCAAGGCCATCGTTCTCGGGGCTGTCTTTGGAATCATTTTTGGTGCGGCAACCGTGTACCTGGCCCTTCGTGCCGGCTTGACTGTCTCCGCCTCAATCCCCATCGCTGTGCTGGCGATTGCAATTCTGAAACGCTTTGGCAAATCCACAATTCACGAAAATAATATTGTTCAAACCATTGGCTCAGCCGGAGAATCAATTGCGGCAGGGGTGGTATTTACTATTCCGGCGTTTATCTTTCTCAGTGGGGGTGAAAATTTTTTCAACTATTTCAATATCTTCACCCTTGCGCTTACCGGCGGTATCCTGGGTGTACTGTTCATGATTCCGCTGCGGCGATCGCTGATCGTCAAGGAACACCGCGTCCTCCCCTACCCCGAGGGAACTGCCTGCGCCGAGGTGCTGATTGCTGGAGAACGCGGTGGGTCGATGGCGGGCAAGGTCTTCGCGGGGTTGGGCATCGCCTTTCTCTATAAATCGCTGATGAGCATATTTGGCCTATGGAAGGATGTTCCCGCCTATGTGACTTCTCGACAGTCCTCCTATCCCAACGCGACCCTGGATGGAGAGATAACGCCGGAGTACCTTGGAGTGGGATACATCATTGGACCCCGAATTGCCGGAAACCTGGTGGCCGGCGGCGTCCTGTCGTGGCTGCTGCTGATCCCGCTGATCACTTTGATCGGGGCCGCACTGCCAACGCCTTTAAAGCCCGGCGTCGGCGACAAGCTGATTTCAGAGATGTCGCCCTTGGAAATTTATCGCGGCTACGTCCGCTACATCGGCGCTGGAGCCGTTGCCGCAGCCGGGCTGCTCACGTTGATTCGGACGTTGCCGACGATTGTTTCAGCCTTTCGCGAAAGCTTTGCCAGCCTGCAGGACCTCAAGGCAGGCAAAGCACAGGCGCGCACGGAACGAGACATCCCGATCACATATGTGATTGGCGGCTCGCTGGCTTTGGTGCTGCTGGTGGCTCTGCTGCCCCAACTCCCGGGGACGTTTCCGGGAACTTTGCTGATGGGCATTCTGGTTGTGGTCTTCGGCTTTTTCTTCGTGACGGTCAGCTCGCGCATCGTCGGCATCATCGGATCCTCCTCCAATCCGATTTCGGGCATGACCATAGCCACGCTCATGGCGACCTGCTTGATTTTTATCAGCCTTGGCTGGACCGGCGAAGCTTACCAGGCCCTGGCATTATGTGTCGGAGGGATTGTCTGCATTGCTGCCGCCAACGCCGGCGCCACCAGCCAGGATTTGAAAACCGGCCATATCGTTGGAGCCACTCCCATCTATCAGCAGATTGGCTTGATCATCGGCGTGCTGGCATCGGTTTTTGTCATCGGCTGGACCTTGCGAACCCTGGATGCATCGATGCAATTCGAAGGAGTTGAACATGCAATCGGCACCACCCGTTACGCCGCGCCGCAAGCAACCCTCATGGCCACGATCATCAAAGGCTTGTTGGCACAGGACCTTCCCTGGGGACTTGTGTTTGCCGGGATGTTTATCTCGGTGGTGGTGGAACTCTGCGGAATCCGCTCGCTTTCTTTTGCGGTAGGTGCTTACCTTCCACTTTCGACCACTTCCACGATTTTTGTTGGGGGCATGATGAAGGCGCTTGCCGACCGGATGACCGGGGCCAAAGAAGAGTCGGAAGTCAGCTCCGGTATGCTCTACAGCACCGGGCTGGTCGCGGGTGGTTCGCTTACCGGAATTGCGATTGCATTGCTGAGCGGGATTCCGCGGGTGGTGACCGTCGATGGACAACCCCAGGAAATCTCGTTGATGCAGTGGATGCGTGATCTAGTGGGGGTCCACGGGTGGGAACACTTGGGTCCCTTGGCGGATGCGATCGGACTCTTCATGTTTGGTCTGCTCTGCCTTTTCTTGCTTCGTGCGGCTCGCCAAAAGCTGGAGATCTAGTGTGGTGTCCCAGCTAATTCTTTACAACGTCGTACCTTGTCGAGGATAACGTCGGCTGTGGCCTTCCAGACGAAAGGTTGAGCCTTGTGATTCCAATTGGCGAGCCACGTATAGATGGCGCGCTCTAGCTCTTCAA
>JACQSY010000139.1 GCA_016211085.1 Acidobacteriota bacterium
ACGTTATCCTCGACAAGGTACGACGTTGTAAAGAATTAGCTGGGACACCACACTAGTTCGGAGGAGTAATGAACCGAAAAATGCCGCATGACAAATGTTTGCTGTTGATTGTGCTCGCTCTATTGGCTGTGGGTCTGGTGGTGGTGTTCAGTGCTTCCAGCGTAGTGTCCAAAGAGCTCTACGGGTCAGGCGTCCAGATTTTTCTTCGACAAGCTATTTTTGTAGTGTTCGGCATCGGAGCTTTGATCGCCGTCATGAGTATTGATTACCATTTTTACAATCGGAAGCCGGTCATCTACGGTTTACTCGGGATCACGGCATTGTTGCTGTTGGTCACATTGTTGCTTCCTGAAGCCAATGGTGCCAGGCGATGGATACGTGTGGGTCCTCTGAATTTTCAACCGTCAGAGTTCGCCAAACTGACCGTCATCTTTTTTTGTTCGTATCACCTGGCTCAGGAAAAAGGCCTACGGTCGTGGAATAAGAAGCTTCTGGGCTGGTTTGCAGCGGTCGGTTCTATCGTAGGCTTGATCCTGATTGAACCTGATCTGGGCACTGCGGCATGCATCGCCGTCGCAGCCGGCATCCTTCTGTACCTGTCAGGGCTTCCCTATCGCTATACCTCTGCTTCTGTTTTGATTGCACTTCCCACCGTTTACCTGCTGATTGCGCAAGTCCCGTACAGGCGTCATCGTCTCCTTGCGTTCCTCGACCCTCAAAGAGATCCTCTCGGAACAGGTTATCAGATTCGGCAAAGCCTCATCACCATAGGTTCGGGAGGTTGGACGGGGGTGGGGTACGCCGAGGGCAAGCAAAAGCTCTTCTTTCTTCCTGAGCCTCACACTGACTTTGTGTATTCAGTGATTGGAGAGGAAGTCGGGCTGGTGGGCTGTGGTTTGGTGCTTGTTCTGTTCGGGCTTTTCTTTTGGAGAGGGGTTCAGGTAGCGCTGCGTTCCGACAGCTCATTTGGGGCTCTCTGTGGCTTGGGAATCGTGTGCATGATTGCAATTCAGGCTCTGATCAACATGAGTGTAGCTGTGAGCTTGTTGCCCACTAAGGGAATGCCTCTTCCTTTTATCTCGGCAGGAGGCTCTTCCATGCTTACCACCCTCATTGCAGCGGGAGTGCTTCTGAATATTTCACGCTTCAGCCGCCGATCGGGGGTATGGAGAGTCCCCATGGATACAGGGGATTAAACCAATGTTGCGCCGCGTCCTGTTTGCCGGCGGGGGCACCGGGGGGCACGTCTACATGGCGGTTGCGCTGGCACAGGAGCTAAGGAAACGTGATCAGCAGGTGGCTGTATTGTTTGTCGGAACTTCGCGCGGCATGGAAAGCCGGATAGTGCCGGCATCCGGATTCGAGCTCCACACGATCAGCATTGGGGGACTGAAGAATGTAGGGGCATCGCAAAGCATACGAACCATGTTGCAAGTCCCGCTCAGTGTGTTTCAGTCATTGAAGATCATCCGGCGTTTTAACCCTTCGATCATCGTGGGTCTTGGAGGCTACTCCTCAGGACCGTTGGTATTGTCAGGCAAGCTGATGAAGAAACCGGTTCTCTTGATTGAGCCCAATGTTCATCCTGGTTTTGTCAATCGTCTGCTGGGCCGATGGGCGGAAGCTGTTGCGGTCGCTTTTCCCGAGACCGCCCGACGCTTTGGCAACAAGGCGAAAGTGACAGGTATTCCAATCCGGAAGGAGTTTTACCAGATCACTCGCCCGGTTTCGACCAGCGGCCCCCTGCATGTCCTGGTGTTCGGGGGAAGCCGTGGTAGCCGGCGTATTAATCAGATCATCTGTGATGCCGTGTCTTTTATCGATCCTCACTCGGTCTCCATTGTTCACCAGACAGGGCGGGATGATTTCTCCTGGGTAGCAGAGCGGCACCGTAAATCCAAAGCGGAGATCAAAGTATTTGAGTTTATCGAGGATATGCCTTTCTGGTTTGAGTGGGCTGATGTGGTTGTTTCACGTTCGGGAGCGTCGACGGTTGCGGAAATCACGGCATCCGGAAGGCCTGCCCTGCTTATTCCGTTTCCGTATGCCGCTGACGACCATCAGCGAAAGAATGCCCAGGCCCTGGCGCGCAGTGGCGCAGCGTGGGTGCTTGAGGAGCAAGACCTGACCGGTGAGGCCCTTGCGAGGATTATTTCCCAACTGAGTAGTAACCGGAGTGCATTAGAGAGGATGGCTGCAGCCAGCATCTCACTGGCTAAACCGGACAGCCTCCAACAAATTATCAATTTGATGGAGGAAGTCTCTGCGGCTTGAGCCGCCGGCATGATCCACATCATGGATGAACCTTCCCGACCCATCCGGAATCTGCTTTTTGGAGATCTCAGGCGCTTTCATTTCGTGGGCGTCGGAGGAATCGGGATGAGCAGCATCGCCCACATCCTGATCAGCGAAGGACTGCAGGTTTCCGGCTCGGACATTCAAGACAGCCGAGCACTTGAAGACCTGCGCCGGCGCGGAGCCCGAATATTTGTGGGACACGACCCTTTGAATATAGAAGGTTCTCAGGCGGTGGTTTTTTCAAGCGCTGTGCCGGCCGACAATCCTGAACTGGTGGCTGCCCGCGCGAGAGGCATCTCAGTCCTCCACAGGGCCGATGTTCTTGCCGGCCTCATGCATTTTCGAAAAGGGGTGGCGGTGGCGGGAACACACGGAAAGACTACTACAACCTCCATGATCGGTATGCTTCTCGAGGAAGCAGGGCTGGATCCGACCGTCATTGTGGGAGGAACAGTCCCGCTATGGGGTGGAAACGCTCGACATGGAACCGGTCCTTGGTTGGTGGCCGAAGCTGATGAGAGTGACCGCAGCTTTTTGAAACTGGTTCCGTTCTTCTCCGTAATCACCAACATAGATGCCGATCACCTGGACACCTACCGGGATCTCGAAGATGTGCGATCGGCATTCGAACAGTATCTGCAGCAACTTCCTTTTTACGCAGTGGTGGTGGCTTGTGCTGATGATTCTAACCTCCGGCCGCTGCTGAAAAATGTTCACCAGAGGGTGGTAACCTACGGGCTGGGAGCGAGCGCTGAGGTGTCTGCGAAAAGAATTCGTCTCGAGTCGATGAAGAGTTCGTATGACTGTTTTTTTGTAGAGGAGCTTCTTGGGCACGTCGAACTGAACGTTGCGGGAAGGCACAACATCGCAAATTCCCTTGCTGCGGTTTCAGTTGGCATGCTGTTGGAAATTCCATTTCCAGTGATTCAATCCGCCCTGAAACGCTTTGAAGGTGTGGGGCGGCGAATGGAGAAGAAGGGTGAGCGCGATGGTGTCTGGGTGATTGACGATTATGGGCACCATCCTGCGGAAATTCGTGCCACGCTCGAAGCCTGCCGCCAAATTGGAAAGCGCCTGCTGGTGGTTTTTCAGCCTCACCGTTACACGAGGACGCTTTACTTGATGGAGGAACTGGCCAACTGTTTTGAGGGGGCCGACGCGATGTATCTGATGGATGTATATCCCGCAGGGGAAAAACCCATCCCGGGAGCGGGAGGAGATGAGCTGGCCCGGAAAATCCGTCAGAGGCGTCAGGTCCTCTTTTGCAATGATGCTGAGATGCTGGTGAAGGAGCTGCAAAGGGAAGCGCGTCCGGGAGATCTGCTGCTGACCCTGGGGGCAGGAGACGTCTGGAGAATTGGAGAATTGTTCCTTGCAAAACGGCAATAGGAAAACTAAGTCGCTGATTGTGTTTATTTACAGCCTTCGAATGTTCGCCGTCGGCTTGATACTCTTTTTGCCCGCCTACTCTCTCTATTACGCTCAGCGTTCCCCCTATTTTGAGATTCGTGAAATTCGCTATGTCGGAACCCGGCACATCGAGCCCCCGGAGCTTACACAGATGCTGAGAAATGCTTTTCCTCGAAATATCCTCCTTTTCGATTTGGATCGGGCGCGAGACCTGCTGGAAACGGAACCATGGATTCGAAAGGTCCGGCTGCGGCGTAAGCTACCGGGTCAGATCTGGATTTACATCGAGGAGCGGCAGCCGGCTGCCGTTGCTGACGTGGATGGGGAACTCTACCTGGTCGATCCCGAAGGAGTGCTCCTGGATCAATATGGGAGCCGATACCAGAATATCGACAAGCCCATAGTAAAAGGACTCAAGAACATCGCCCGAGAGAATGCTCGCGAGGAAAACGCGGCGCGCATGGCGTTGTTTCAAAACGTCATTCAGGAACTCGATTTCAATCAGAAAGCTCATTCAGCTGCGATTTCCGAGATCGATGTAAACGACAGCAATCGGATTGCTGTGATTCCAGCTCAATATCCAGTGCCTGTTTATCTTGGCAACAACAAGTTCCAGGAACGCTACGAAGTGTTTCTTGCCAACCGCGAGCTTTATAGTCAACTGAGACAGGAATACGGTGTGATTGAGTCAGTGGATGTGGGATTCGACAACCGCATCATCTTTCACACACCGAAGCAGGGCAAAAAGATCCTTATGAGTGAGCAGGACAGCAAGGATGGCAAAAAAGAAGTGGCTCTTAGCCGGAATTGACGTAGGCACCACCAAGATTTTTACCACCGTCGGTGAAGTCGAAGGGGAAACCGTTCAGATTCTCGGCTCCGGTTGGAGCACCTCCCGCGGGTTAAAAAAAGGAATGGTGGCCAACCTGTCGGAGACCATTTCGAGCATCCGCGAATCTTTACAAAAAGCCGAAGAGGAATCGCAGCACACGATCGATTCGGCCTACGTAAGCGTGGGTGGCGGCCACCTGCGCGGACTCAATCGTATCGGGAAAACCCAGGTCAGGAATGCAGACCAGGAAATCAGCGCCGAACACATTGCTGAAGCTTTAAATGACGCTCGATCTTTCGAAGTTCCCGAGGGCTGGCAAATCATCCACGAGCTAACCCAGAGCTTTACGCTCGACGGTCAGGAAGGGATCGTCGATCCGCTGGGAATGTCCGGACGCACTCTGAGTGTAAATCTGCACCTGGTCCTTAACGCATCCGCAGTCGTACAGAACATCGTGAACGCCGTCAACAAAGCGGGAGTTCTGGTCAACGGCGTAGTGATGCAACAACTGGCCTCGGCTGAATCGATTTTGAGTCCGGATGAAAAGGAGCTGGGAGTCGTTGTAATTGATATTGGCGGCGGAACGACAGACGTGGCAGTCTATCGGCATGGCAGCATCTGGCATACCGAAGTCCTTCCTCTGGGCGGTAGTTTAATCACTAAGGACATTGCCATCGGTCTTAAAGCGCCGCTTCTGGAAGCCGAAAATCTCAAAAAAGAATCTGCGACTGTACTGCCGGCCAGTGTTCCTCCCGAAGAAGTCATTGAAGTAACCGAAGTGGGAACCGGCAGAAGACGTACGGTTTCACGCCAACTGTTGTGCCAGATTGTCCAGGCGCGAGTAGAAGAAATTTTGCATTCGGTCAACCGGATTATGCAGGACGCGGAAGTGCAGTCGGATCTGACAACCGGCGTGGTGCTAACAGGCGGCGGTTCACTGCTCGATGGACTGGTGGAGTTTGCAGAGGATATCGTTCAGATGCCGGTCCGGCTTGGCTATCCTGTCAACCTGGTTTCACTGGAATCCCACCTGTTTCACCCGGCGTACAGTACAGCCTTTGGCTTGCTTCGATATGCACATGCCATACAAAGCAACGACATGGCTACGGCCCTGGGAGAAGAGCGTCGCCGGTCATTGAGCAAGGAAAAACGGCGTTCTGAGCGCATGAAGAACTGGATTCTGGAGAGGATCAGCTGACGATCACTTTAGAGCCAGAGCACAGAGGAGGAGATGATGCGAAAGGCGGATTTAAGGTTGGCTTTTGATGAATCTCCGCTCAGCGGGGCACGAATTAAAGTCATCGGCGTGGGCGGCGGAGGGGGAAATGCCATCAACCGAATGGTTGAAGGTGGTATTGAAGGGGTCGAGTTCATTTCCGCCAATACTGATCTCCAAGCACTACGGCTATCCAAAGCTCCTGTGAAAATGCAGTTGGGCACCCGATTGACCAAAGGACTTGGAGCCGGCGCAAATCCGGAAGTGGGCCGGCAGGCAGCCCTGGAGGACACGGAAAAAATCATCGAGCTTATGGACGGGGCGGATATGGTTTTCATTACCGCGGGACTGGGGGGCGGCACGGGAACCGGTGCTGCGCCCATTATCGCAAGTCTTGCAGCTGAACTGGGGGCCCTTACCGTTGCTGTGGTCACCAAGCCTTTTTCCTTTGAAGGCAAGAAACGCATGCAGCAGGCTGACCTGGGCCTAGCTGAATTGAAGGAGGCGGTAGACACGGTCATCACCATTCCCAATGAGCGGCTGCTGAGCACAGTTTCCGCAGACACTTCTTTAGCCGAAGCATTCAAGATCGCCGACGATGTTTTACGCCAGGCAGTACAAGGCATCAGCGATCTCATTATGGTGCCCGGCGTAATCAATCTTGACTTTGCTGACGTGCGCACCATCATGACCGGAATGGGTATGGCGCTGATGGGAACGGGAATTGCCGAAGGAGAAGAAAGGGCCGTTTCTGCGGCTCGCAAAGCCATCAACAGCCCGCTTCTCGAGGACACCAGCATCAGGGGCGCCAGAGGCGTTCTCATCAATATCACCGGCAGCCGAAATATGACCCTGCACGAAGTAAGTGAGGCCAGCCGCATTATTCAGCAGTCAGCCGATTCGGAAGCCAACATCATTTTTGGATCTGTTTTCGACGAACAAATAGGCAACAAAATAAAAATAACTGTCATCGCGACCGGCTTTGAGCAGCAGGCCAGTTCCCAGGAGGCAAATCCTTCCGTAGCGATTCTGGGTAAATCTTCGGAAAACGGTATTACCCATGGGGTGGAAGAGAACAGGCCGAGAATTCCCGTGCGGGATTATTCAGGATCTCCGCTGGAATTAGACATACCGGCCTTTATGAGGCGCAAGATCGGGACGCAGTGATAGTCAGCTGGCAGACGAGTGAAATTCAAAAAATACCATAAGCCCGGAACCGCACCTGGCACCCTCATACCTCCCATACAGGCCCCGCCTGAGGTGCAGATCAAGCTCATCGCCTACAGTACTGATTTCTTTGAGGAGAAGAAGCTGCACGATCTGGACGAGATTGCGGCCTACCGCGACAGTCCCCATATTATCTGGATCAGCGTGGAAGGCCTGGGACAGGTCGAGGTCCTTGAGCAGCTTGGGCAGCAGTTTGGGCTGCATCCACTTGCTCTCGAAGATGTGCTCAATATCGGGCAGCGTCCCAAGCTCGACGACTATGAAAGTCATCTTTTTTTTATCCTGCGGGTGGCACACCTCAAAGAGGAGATTGAAACCGAGCAGTTCAGCTTTTTTCTGGGTGAGCGCTTTCTGATCTCCATTGAAGAGACGCCTGGAAACGGGTTTGAGATGATCCGCGAGCGCTTGAGAAGAGGACGCACTCAAATCAGACGCAGCGGCGCAGATTACCTGGCCTACACTCTAATCGATGCTGCAATCGATTCTTATTTTCCGGTGATGGAATTCCTGGGGGAAAGGGTTGAGGATCTTGAGATAGAAGTCGTGGAGGCGCCCAGCAAGGCCACCCTGATCGAGGTGCACAAGTTAAAGAGAGAACTTCTCCACTTGCGCAGAGTGCTTTGGCCGTCTCGCGACACCATCAATATGCTGATGCGTGAAGATGAAGGCCTTATTACTCAGCAGACAAGGTTCTTTCTTCGTGATTGTTACGATCATGCAGTGCAGATTATCGACATTCTGGAAACCCACCGTGATCTTTCTACCGGCATTATGGATGTTTATCTCTCCAGTCTCAGCAACCGTCTGAGTGAAATCATGAAGGTTCTGACTATCATCTCCACCATCTTTATTCCGCTGACATTCATATCCGGGATATACGGAATGAACTTCGATGCGGACGCGAGTCCCTGGAACATGCCCGAATTGAGAGCCTATTTTGGATACCCGGCAATTCTGCTTTTCATGCTCATCGTTGCGTTGGTGATGTTGGGTTACTTTCGCCGGCGCGGCTGGATCTGATACATCCCTCCTTGATTGTTCAGGAAAGCTCATGACCGTCTCTTCACGGCAATTTTTTTTGTGGAAGGCGCCGAAAACGCCCGTTGAGGAGCTGGGTCATGATGAATCGGGATGAATCGGAAGGAGGGCTAACCGACGTGGATACGATCCTGGTCTCCATGGAACAGACCGTACATTAATGTGAGATGTTCCCGCACCTGCCGGGGCAAGAGAAAATTTTCGCGCACAAACTCGCGGCCCTTCCGTCCCATTTCTTGCATGATTTCCGGTTTGTGCAGCAGGTAACGGATACGCAGGGCCGCGCCTTCGGGCGTCCTGGCCCGAAAACCGGTGTGATGATTGATAACCTGAAGCCGGATGCCTCCCGTATCTCCTCCGATCACCGGCTTCCCCTTCCATAATGCTTCGGTTACCGTCAAACCGAATCCTTCGCGTAAGGATTTCTGTAACACAATGTGGGCAATACGTTGCAGAGCGTTGATTGTGCGATGGGCGTCCGGCGGGAGAAGCAGGATGTGCACGTCAGGGTCATCGTCGGCTTGACGCCGGACCTCCTCCAAGACGGCTTCTCCTTCCGGATCGTCGGTAGCGGTGCCTCCGGCCAGCACCAGCTGAACTTTGGGAACGAACTTTTTCACAAGCCGGTAAGCCTGGATCACACCTACCGGGTCTTTAAAGCGATCAAAACGCGAGACCTGAAGCAGCAAAATTCGCTCCAGATCAATCTTGAATTGGCGGCACACCGAGCGGATTTCCTCTTCGGGCAGATCCATATTCTTCTCACTTAGAGGATCGATACTGGGCGTGATCAGGTATTGAGGGTTGGGCAGCGGCTGTGCGAAATCTGCCAAGGAGAATACGCTCGCATCGTAATCCAGCAGAAACTCCTTGAGGTAATTCCATACCTTGCGGTACGGTTGCCTGACATCGATATGACAGCGCCACACCCACTTTCCTCGGCGATTTGAACAAAGCTTCAGTAAGGGCGCAGGTTGCGGATCATGGATCACCACCACGTCGGCTTGCTCGAGCACCGTCCGCAGGCGCTCGGCGTTTTGTGAATTAGTGTTTTCGTATGCTCGCAATAAGTGTTCGGGGATATTCACAGCATGGCCCTGAAGCGCATTATGAAAACTTTTGGTGCATTGAAAAAACTCACCCTCGCCGGTGATCACTTCCCAGCGAGAGTTAAGCCCGAGTTCCTGCTGGAGGGGTACCAGCTTGTCGAGAATTTCAGCAACACCACCGCCGAGGCGCGTAGAGTTCACGTGGACCACCTTCAATCCTTCTAACGGCCGCGCTAGCTGCCGGAGCTGGTCAATTACATCCTCGCCGACAACTCTGGCGTAGTCGTCCAGGATAGTCTTCGAGGGGCTGCCAACAGTAGCACTCATGATTTTCCACCGAAGTAATTAGCAAAAAGCGAGGCGAGCTGAGCACGCAGTTCGGTCAGACTCACAAAATAAGGATCGAGATCGCCCAGCTGTTCGGTCAAGTCAGCGTACGGAGAACCAAAGGAATGGAGCCAGGTTCTGAAATCATCAATACTTTCAGTGGTACGCCGACGTGAGTCGATGAAGTGATAGAAAATGCTTCCCGCTGAAACGTTGGGAATCGCCGAAGCCAGTTCGGAAGGCTCTCGGATGACGCGCCGTGTATCAAAAACCACAATTTGAGAGCGGATGAAATTAAATTGCTGGTCCGCCTTGGACCAGGGAACGTGCTCGATTTCATCCAGACGCTCTTCGATGACCTCCAGGAGCTGCTTGCGCAAGCTTTCGAGATCTGAAAAATCGGTCGGATCAATAATAGAAAGGCGCTCGGCAAGCGGCGCGTCGTTCAGGCCGTGATAAGCCCAGACCGCAAAATCGTTGTTGTACTCTGGATTATCAAAACGAGGGCGCAGGAGGCGTCCCCAAAAGTGGTAATAGATCGAACCAGTGTGAACGGTCTCCAAATGGTCTCGGAATTCCCGTAAATTTTGTGCCCTCCTGCCGGTGGCTATGGCTGCCAGTGCGCAATCTTTGAAAGCGAAAGGTGTCTTTGCGTCCGCCACCTTATTATTATAAGACGCGAGATGCAGGGGAATAAACTTGACTGCGCTAGAGCGTTTCTAGAGCACACTGGCACCTGAGATAATAAGAAGGCCGCAGCGAGATCCGTTGGCCCTTTAGGTGCTCCCATGAGCTGTACGAGTCAGAAGAGCAGCCGGATGGACACCTGCCGGGGCAAAATCTGTTGGCGTACGTAAGGAAGAGGTAGAGTGGTTTGGTTTTTTTCACATGGCAAAGAATTCGAAGAGAACATTCTTGCTTTTTTAGTCCCTCTTCTCCCCTTATGTGGTTATTCTGGAACCTTAAAGCAAGCATATGAAAGACGCTAAAAACCCAGCGAAGCAACAAGAGTGGTTTGGCCACCCCAGGGGACTGGCGACTTTGTTTTTTACAGAGATGTGGGAGCGCTTCAGCTACTACGGCATGCGAGGGATATTAATTTTGTATATGGTCGCCGCACCGGAAGAAGGAGGGCTGGGGATGGATGATTCGCGGGCCGCTGCGATCTACGGGCTGTATACATCCTTAGTCTATTTGCTCAATCTTCCAGGTGGGTGGGTCGCAGACAAGTTATGGGGTCAGCGCAAGACGGTCTTTACCGGGGGTTGCATTATAGCGTGTGGACATTTCAGCCTGGCGGGACCGCTGCTCGGGATACCGGAGTTGCCTTCACTTTATACAGGTCTGGTCCTGATCATTCTGGGTACAAGTTTGCTCAAGCCGAATGTCAGCACCATGGTCGGTGATTTGTATCCAGAAGGAGGAGCGCGACGTGATGCCGGATTTTCCATTTTTTATATGGGCATTAATGTTGGTGCTCTGTTTGGGCCGCTGGTGTGCGGAGCCTTGGGAGAGAACGTCAACTGGCACTTTGGTTTTTCTGCGGCCGGAGTGGGGATGATTCTAGGCCTGGTTCAATACAAAGTCGGCGGCAGGCACCTGCGCGAAATCGGAATCTTGGCTGAGGCTGACCGTGCGCATCTTCCCGAGAGAAGGGGTACGTTTTATCGCGGCCTTTCTCTGGTGATCGTGGCAACGGTGGTGCTCACTTTAATGGCAAGAGCGAATGTCTTGCGTCTGAATCTGGAGCAGTTGGCACAGGCTTTGGGAGTAGTCATTGTCTTCCTGGCTCTGTTGTACTTTGCCTACCTGCTCCTTGCCGGCGGCCATACCCCAGTGGAAAAGAAACACCTGGTGACGATTTTTTGGCTTTTTATACTGGCAGCACTCTTTTGGTCCGGTTTTGAACAGGCAGGTTCCTCGCTGAATCTTTTCGCGGAACGTCTGACTGACCGCAGTTACTTCGGCTGGGAGATGCCTGCCAGCTGGTTGCAATCAGTAAATCCACTCTTCATCATTATCTTTGCACCATTATTCGGTACCTTGTGGACCTGGCTGGCCAGTCGCAACGCGAATCCGTCGGTGCCGGTAAAGTTTTCGTTAGGATTACTGGGACTGGCTGCCGGTTTTTTTGTTATTGCCTGGGGGGCCGCCAATGCCAACTCTGAAAACCCGGCGAATCCCTCGTGGCTGGTTGTGACTTACCTTTTGCACACCTGGGGCGAGGTGGCTTTGTCTCCTGTGGGTCTCTCTTCTATTACCAAACTGGCTCCACGCGGGCGCGTAGGTCAGATGATGGGCGTATGGTTCATGGCAAGCGCCTTGGGGAACCTCCTGGCTGGTTTGTTTGCTGGCAGGTTGGAGACACTGCTTCCCCACCAACTTTTCTTGAGTGTGGCATTGATGACGGGAGTCGCTGCAGTTATTGCCTTCCTTGCCAGCCCGCTTTTTCACCGTCTCATGGGGGGTGTGGAATAAAACAGGGAAGAGAACTGCCTTCCTGTGTCAAAGTGTTCCAGTGGGATTCGGGACGGGCACTTAATTTGACGATCAATGTAAGGTGCTGAGGGTGAACCAATTGGGGAAATTGTGTGCCTGTTCTGGCATTCGGCCTAGTTCTTGTAAGCATTCTGCTGGCGTTAGGGTTCTATTTGTGATTGACATTTCTGCGGCTTGATTTAACACTTTCCCCTCCCATCATGTTGAGATCTGTGCTTGTCATATTGTGTGTGTTGTCTTGCCTGGCAGAGGCGCACGCTCAGGAGGCGCGGACCGAGCCTGTTCGCAAGCAAGCTCGCGCAGTGCGGGTTGACGACGGGGCTGTCAAGGTTGATGGGCACTTGGAAGAGCCGCAATGGTCTGAGACGCCGGCCGTGACCGATTTTATTCAGAAGGAGCCGACCGAAGGCGCACCTCCCACCGAGCTGATGGAGTTTCGCTTCCTTTACGACGATGAAGCTCTGTATGTGGGGGCTCGGATGCACAAAAACGTTGACTCGATCATTCAAGCACCCATGGGACGGAGGGATCGAGGCGAGGAATCGGAACATATCCAGGTGGCTCTTGATACATTTGGCGATCGCCGCACCGCTTACGTATTCGGGGTTACTGCCTCAGGTGTGAGGCTGGACCGTTTCCATCCCAAAGATGATGAAGCCAATTTCGACGAGGGCTTTGATCCTGTCTGGAAAGCAAAGACTCACCAGAATGAACAGGAGTGGACGGCCGAACTTTGGATTCCATTTTCGCAGCTTCGTTTCAACGAGCGCGATGAGCAAGTGTGGGGATTAAACATTCGCCGTTTCACGCCCACTCTCAATGAGGATGACTATTGGATGCCCGTGCCCAGAACAGTGACCGCATGGTCCTCACGCTTTGGAGAGCTCACGGGCATCAGGGGCCTCCCCGCAAATCGCCGTCTGGAAGTGCTTCCCTATGTCGCCGGCTCATCCACGATGATTGGCAATCGTGATCCGGCTAATCCCTTCGATGCGGGAACTAATTTGCGAAAGTGGGGAGGCGCTGATTTGAAGATGGGAGTTGGTCCCAACCTGACGCTCGAGGCAACTTTCAATCCTGATTTTGGGCAGGTTGAAGCGGACCCAGCCGAAGTAAATCTGACAGCATTTGAGACCATATTCACCGAAAAGCGGCCCTTTTTTACCGAGGGCGCGGGTCTCTTGAACTTCACGGCCGCAAACAATTTCTTTTACTCTCGTCGCATTGGCGCGCCTCCCCTCGGACCGGCCGTCGGAGACTTTGTAGATTATCCGCGCGAGACCACGATCATTGCTGCCGGAAAACTCACCGGGCGTCTTCCTTCTGGAATGTCTCTTGGCATTCTTACCGCTTTGACCGACGAGGAGAGCTCCCGTGTCTTCACGCATGCATCTGGGAAGACCAAATCGGTGCGTGTGGCGCCGCGAACCAGTTATGCCCTGGCTCGTGTCCAGCAGGAATTTGGGGCCTATGGTTCCACGGTGGCCGGGATGGTCACGGCGGTAAACCGGAACTTGGAAAGCGCAGATCCTTTAGCTGCTCTGCTGGTGAGGCGCGCCTTTGGAATGGCTGTGGATTCAACGCTGAGGTTCAAAGGAGGCGAGTACGAACTGACGTCTTACGGGGGGATGACTTTGCTTGGAGGTGATTCTGCGGCCATTGCGAGAGTGCAGCGATCCAGTGCGCATTACGCTCAGCGTCCGGATCGGGATTATGACCGGTACGATCCAACGCTCACCTCTCTTTCAGGCTACAAGATAGGCGCGGTATTTCAGCGCACGGGAGGAAAGCACTGGATTTGGAGCATTACCACCAATGAGGAATCTCCGGGCTTTGAGGCCAATGACATGGGCCGGCTTAACTCCGCAGATGGGGTCGTGTTGAATGGTGACTTGCGTTATCGCGAAACCCGGCCCGGATCGCTGTTTCGAGGCTATTGGATTGGAGTGCGCCAGAACAATGAGTGGAACCACGGCTTCGACCGCCAGGTGGGATCCTTGGAGTTTTATTCCAGCCAAACGTGGAAAAACTTTTGGAATACTCAGCTGTCGTATAGCCGGGATTTTCGCCGCCAGGACTCCCGGCTCACGCGGGGTGGGCCTCGCATGGAGGCGCCACGGGGATGGACGCTCAATTTTCAAATGCGAAATCGCACTTCGGCTCAAACCAGTTGGAGCAGCGAAATAGAAATCAGCGGCTCAGAGGACGGAGGCATGGCGCGTCAACTTGTAGGACGGCTGAAATTCCGTCCCGGACCGCGATGGCAGCTATCGGTTGACCCCACCTTGTCCAAGAATATCAATACGCAGCAATACGTGACCACTATCGACGGCGGCAGGGCTGAGACCTACGGGAAGCGTTATGTTTTTGCAGCCATCGATCGCCACACGTACTCGATGCAGTTTCGCCTGAATTACACGTTCCGGCCCGATCTGAACCTTGATATCTATGCCGAGCCTTTTGCAGCCAGCGGGAGATATTACGACTTGGGTGAGTTGGCAAAGCCTTCCACACGGTTGCGTAGGAGCTATGGCTCTGACGGTACGACTTTGACTCGCCAGCCGGATGGTAGCTTTCGGATACGAGACGGTGATGCGTCGTTTACCATGAAAAACCTGGACTTCAACGTGTATTCTTTCCGCTGCAATGTGGTTTTAAGGTGGGAATATCGACCGGGAAGCACGCTTTATTTTGTGTGGCAGCAGGAACGCCGTGTTTCTGAATCTGTCGGCACCCCGGTCAGTATTGTGGATCCGTTCCGCTCGCTGACCGCGCCCGGCAACAACTACTTCATCATCAAGACCTCGTTTTGGGTTCCCTTCAGCTGACCCGGTGAAGATGCCGATCCATCTGCCAACATCGGGAATTAGGTGCCAGACGTCATGGCGAATGCAGCTTCCATAGAAGTTTAGAGATCGATTGCGAGCGTGTCACGATTTTTCGCCTAAGCGAGCGGCCAGGTCCAGTCCTAGCTCCATGGCACGCCGGTTTAACTCGAGGTATTTTTGCGGCACTCGCGCTTCGATGGCGCGCCACAAGGCGTCGTGTGTGACGATACCAGTCAAGGTGGCCATGACCGAAAGGGCAATGATGTTCGAGAGCACCACGTTTCCCATTTCACCCTTGGCTATCTCAACAAAAGGGACCCGGTACACCAGGTGCCGGTTGCTAGGGACGCGAGGAACGAGGTTTGCATCCACCAATACGATGGCGTCCCCAGCCAAATCCGTACCGTACTTGTCAAAAGACATTTGTGCGAGGCAAAGGAAGAAGTCAATATCGGTGGCTCGAGGATAAACAATTTCTTTGTTGCTGATGATGACATCCACTTTGGTGGGACCACCGCGTACCCGAGAGCCGTAGGTGGGACTCTGCACGGCGAAGCGCCCCTCATGCAGAATGGCTGCTTCCGCCAGGATAGCGCCTCCCATGACGACCCCCTGCCCCCCCTCTCCGCTGAGTCGTGCCTCAAATCGATACTTGTTCCGGAATGCTGTCGCGTCAATTCCGGATAGCGGCGGCTTTCTCATAATAGTTGGCCACGTATTCGGGGCGAGTTTCCACATGATGCAGGACCCCCACCACTACACGACCTTTTAACTGTTCCTCATCCATGTACCTGGCGATGTCATGGGAAACGGTCTGGCGGCTGATCCAGGCAATAAGCTCCTCTGGTTTGCCACTGACATTGCGACGGCCAAAGTTGATGTGGCAATTGGAGAGAGCCTCGACCACGGACATCCCTGAATGAGCAAGGCCGCCTTTGATCATTTCCGTCACGTGGCGAGGATTGGATACAGCCGAGCGTGCAACATAGGTCGCGCCTGCGGCAATCGCGACGTTAACTGTATCGAAAGTGGGCTCAAGGCTCCCGTCGGGAGAAGTCTCTGCGTAAGATCCCACGGGGGTGGTGGGTGAAAACTGGCCTCCGGTCAACCCATATATAAAGTTGTTGATGATGATCAACGTCGAGTCGATGTTGCGGCGACATGCGTGAAGGAAATGGTTGCCGCCGATAGCAAGCGCATCGCCATCGCCAGTGACAATGATGACGTGCGCGTCAGGCTTGGCCAGCTTCAAGCCGGTTGCAAACGGGAGAGTCCGGCCATGGGGCGTGTGCAGAGTGTTAAAGTCGAGGTAACTCGACATGCGCCCGGAGCAACCAATGCCGGAAACGATCGCGACTTTGTTTTTATCCCATTGCAACTCGTTGACGGCGCGGATGAGCGCTTTCATCACCAGGCCCGCCCCGCATCCGGAGCACCACTGAGTGGGCATCTTGTCATTGCGCAGGTAATCAGGGTAGTCGACTCTTCGATTGTCCCAGGGCGCCGCTGTGCAGGAAGCCTCTTCAGCAGAAAAATTTGTGCACGGCTGCAGTGGGCATTCTCTCCGGATGTTCTCAATTTTAGTAGGACGAGACATCTATTTTCTCTCCATGTACCGGAGGGCGGTAAGAATCCCGGAGGGAGGAATCGGTTGGCCGTTTGCCTGGTTTAAAGGCACGACCGGCGTGGAACCGGCGACTCGTTCGACTTCGCCAACTATTTGGCCTAAATTCATCTCCGGCACTAACAAGCCCTTGACGTGGGACGCCAGATGCGCCACCTGTTTCCCCGGAAAAGGCCACAGAGTGACAGGGCGGAAAACACCTACCTTCATTCCTTCTTCCCGTGCTTGCTCGACCGCGACGCGGGCGGAGCGGGCAACCGAACCGTAGGCAACTATGGCGATATCGGCATCTTCCAGATGCGTCTCCTCGTACTTGATGATTCCGTTCAGATTATCTGTGATCTTTGCGTCAAGCCGCCTCATGAGCGCCTCGGTGATCTCAGGGTCTTCAGTGGGGAAGCCCGTTAAATCGTGGGTCAATCCGGTCACGTGGTAGCGATAACCTGTAAAAAAATTGGCCATCGGCGGCACGTGGCTGCCACTGGTTGCGTAGGGCAAATATGCTTCAGGTGGGACCTGGGGTGCCACCCGGTTGAAAATCTCCAGCTCAGAAGGGTCGGGTAATTCTACACGCTCACTCATGTGACCCAGAATTTCATCCAGTAACAAAATAACCGGAGCCCGATACTCCTCGGCCAGGTTAAAAGCTCGGACAGTCTCCCAGTAAGTTTCGGTGAGATTCGATGGTGCCAGGGCGATAATCGAGTGATCCCCGTGAGTGCCCCACCGAGCCTGCATGACATCACCTTGTGAAGGCAGAGTGGGGAGGCCGGTACTGGGACCACCCCGCATCACGTTGACAATCACACAGGGCACTTCGGCCATACAAGCGAAACCGATGTTTTCCAGCTTTAGGGAAAAGCCCGGACCCGAAGTGGCGGTCATCGCCTTAAGGCCGGCCAGAGAAGCGCCAATCACCGCTCCCATGCTGGCAATCTCATCCTCCATCTGGATGAAGACCCCTCCGACACGGGGCAGGAGATGAGACATATCGGCGGCGATTTCGGACGAAGGTGTAATCGGATAACCCGCATAAAATCGACACCCCGCGTCTATGGCTGCCTTGGCCACTACGGAATTGCCGGAGAGTGAAACGATTCTCGGTCTCGATTCTTGATTCACCTTCAATAACCCCACCGATCGCTGTCGGCGGGTCCTGCGAAAGATGGAACGGCTGATCCCGCGCGCTCCAGGATCTTTTGCCAGTTTTGATCGACCCCGGATTGGATCTGATCAATCAAGTTCTGGTGATCGCTCTGAAAGAGGTGCCGGAACCGTCCTTGTAGCTTGAGCCATTCCACGACCGGCTTCTTCTCGAGAGGAAGATAGGTGAGTGAGAATTGACCTTTAGCGATTTCAAAGAGGGGCCACATGCAGGTGTCCACGGCTAAGCGGGCCAGCACGAGACTGTCGGTTGGTTCGCTTGCCCATCCCAGGGGGCAGGGACTTAGAACATTAAGAAAAGCAGGCCCTTTAGTTTGAAAGGCTCGTCTAGCCTTATGCATCAAGTCCATGTAATAACCAGGCGAAGACTGCGCAACATAGGGAATGCCGTGCGCTTCCGCAATGGCTGTCATGTCTTTTCGCAGCTCAGCCTTTCCCGAGGTTAGATTTCCGGCGGGACTGGTCGATGTGTTGGCGCCCAAAGGTGTGGCACTTGAGCGTTGCACCCCTGTATTCATATAAGCGCCATTGTCGTAGCAGACGTAGACTAGGTCATGTCCCCTTTCCATCACCCCGGATAGGCTTTGCAGGCCGATGTCATAGGTTCCTCCATCGCCGCCGAAGGCTACAAACTTGATTTCGCGCGCAGGAATCTCGCCACGTTTGCGCAGCGCTCGGTATGCCGACTCAACACCGCTCAAGGTGGCTGCCACATTTGCAAAAGCGTTATGGATCCAGGACACATTCCAGGAGGTGACTGGGTAAACTCCCGTACAAACTTCCAGACAGCCGGTTGCGTTGGCAACCACCACGGGATCTTCAACGGACATGATCACCTGGCGCACGATAACGCCGGCCGCACAGCCGGCGCACAGACTGTGTCCGCTAGCCATCGGTTCGCTGTGCTTAGAAGCAAGAAGAAGTTCCGGGTTTGGCATGAATGTGATTTCCCTTCTAGCTCTGGCCTACCGGCATCTTGAACGCCTGTTGATCTCTCCAGTTAGGCAGGGGCTCTCCGCGCAGCCCAACCAGCCGGATGGCAGGCACTGACTCATTCCCAGCCCGCAACGAGTCCAGCTCAGAGAAGATGGTTCGCACGTCGGCCGCACGCAATTCTCTCCCTCCAAGGCCATAGATGCGATTAATCACGTGAGGAGCGCCGCCACGATACTCGTAAAGAGATGAGCGGATCTCCTGAAACACCGGCGCGCCCACCGCTCCAGGGGCATAAGAGCGATCCATCACCGCCACGGCGCGTAGCGGCAGCAAATGCTTGACGATTTGCTCATCCGGGAAAGGCCGTACGAAGCGGATCCGCAAGACTCCCGCCTTTTTTCCGGAGGCTCGAAGCTCGTCGACCACATTTTTGACCCGGCCTGCTTCCGAGCCCAGGATGACGATAGCGACTTCGGCGTCCTCCATCCGATAAGGATCCAATAGACCGTAATGCCTGCCAAAACAACGCCCGAATTCCGCTCCGACTTCTTCAATGACCTGGAGTGCTCTTTCCATCCCGGCCTGCTGGCGCATCTTGTGTTCCATGTAAAACTCGGGAGGATCTCCCAGGCCGTAGCTGACGGGGCGGTCGGGGTTGAGCAATGTGTATTCCGTCCGATAGGGTCTCACAAAGTTCCTGATGGCTTCATCATTCTCGAGAAAGATGTTTTCACTGGTGTGCGTGAGTACAAACCCATCGAGACAGACCATTACCGGCAAGCGCACTCTACGGTCTTCGCCAATGCGAAAGGCTTGCACAATGTTGTCGTAGGTTTCTTGCACGCTTTCGCTGTGGAACTGGAGCCATCCGGAGTCCCGGGCACCCATAGCTTCGCCATGGTCGGAAAAGCCGTTGATAGGCGCGCTCAGGGCGCGATTGCCCACCGCCAATACCATGGGAAGCTGTGAACCGGCGGCGATATAAAGCATCTCCCACATGAAAGCCAGGCCTTGCGACGAGGTAGCCGAAGCCACTCGCGCCCCCGCCGCCGCGGCGCCCACTGCCACACTCAGAGCGCTGTGTTCACTTTCCACCGCCACCAATTCGCATTGCATTTCTCCGTTGGCGATAAACGAGGCGACCATTTCCATGATCTTCGTGGAGGGAGTGATGGGGTAGCCCGGGAAAACGTGAGGATCAACCTGACGCAATGCGTGGGCCACCGCCATGTTGCCGCTCAGCACCACTTCTTTCCTGGAGCGATCTGAATCAGCGCGATCCTGGGGTACTGATTGGGTCGACATGCCTCTAACCTCGTTTTTAGTTTTTGATCGGCGGCGGCTAGCGGTCATCTAAAGCGTCCCTCATCGATTAAAACGATGGCATTCACCATAGGGGGACACTCACGGGAACAGATGCCGCAACCTTTGCAGTGGTCATAGTCAATACCTATGACTTTGCCGTCGGAGAGGATAAAGCAAGCATCCGGACAAGAAATCCAGCAGTGCAGGCATTGCACGCACAGCTTCAGATCCAGCAGAGGGCGCCGCCCGCCGCCGCGCCAAAATCCCGTTTTCCTGTGCACCGAATTGCCGGCTTGGTCCAGGACGCTGCCGGGAAGCATCTCTTGCCATGGGGGCAATTCTGCATCTGGTTTCTCCGTTGAAAAGCCACCACTAGACATAGGAAACCTCCTCATGCGCCCTTTGTATTGCTTTTAGATTTCCCTCCACGATTTTCGGCGAGAATTTCTGGGTGAGCATTTCTTCTACTTCAGCGAGCAGGCTTTCGATGGTAACCAAGCCGGTGGTGCGAGCGACTGCTCCCAACATGGGAGTGTTCGGCTTTAACATGCCAAAGCACTCGGCTGCAATTCGTGTGGCATCAACGCAGGCTACTTGCTGATGGCTTAGACGAAGGAGACGATGCACCTCGGCCGGCGACTGCGTTGTGTTAACGACAATCACGGCGTCCGGAGTCGAGTTGGTTCCGACAGCAACAGTTCCCAACAGGGAAGGGTCAACAACAACGACGACGCTTGCTTCCTCGACAACTCCATGAATTCGAATGGGGACGGGACTGATTCGGTTGAAGGCCCGCAGAGGCGCTCCCATCCGCTCAGGTCCAAACTCGGGAAAGGCCTGAACGTGTTTCCCTTCGCGCAGACAAGCGGCGGCCAACATTTCAGCCGCAGTCACTGCCCCTTGGCCGGCGCGTGAATGCCATCGCACCTCAATCAGGGCCGCTACGGTCTTCTCCATTCAAAGCGCCTCCGAGGTCACCACGATACAAAAGTCTGGACAAATGTCCTCACACTGCCGGCAGGCAGTGCAAAGTGCAGGGTTAAATACCGTTGCCACGATCCCTTCGACACGACGCGGGTCCGGGATAGGTTTCAATACCGACTGGGGACAAGCCAGAATGCAGAGCTGACAGCCGGTGCACAGACTGCGATCAATGGTGACAGGCGTACGCCTTTCAAGATCGTGAAAAGACTCCAACCCTTCAACTGCAGGCTTGAAAACATTTTTTGCGGTGTATGCAGCCATTGTTCGCATGAAGTCAGGCACTACAAAACACACTCACGCTCTCGTTAAAGTGCGACACTTTCTTCGCAATTCTCATGCCACGGTAGGTCAAAGAATCGGCGTCATTTAGGTCGGGGTTACCCGGCAATCAAAAGTGCTCGAAAAAAAGAGCCTTTGTCGCTTTCTGCCTGTTACCCTGGTCTTAAATGACGAACTTTTCAATCTTGTCGCCTGTCGGTTTTGGGTGCTTTCACCCCATCAGGGGGTGTGAGTCTTGGGTACTTCACCCCATAGCGGACCGAACCATCGAGACCGTGCGTTAAAACTCGGTCTGTTGTACCTGATCGGAAAGAGCGTCTCGATTCCACCTCGAGGTGCGACGATGGGGCACTAGAATCGGCGGGATCAAGAAGGAACGGGGGAAGATCGAATTATCTGCTGAGATAGTCAGGCGCGGCTGAGCCTAGAGGATTCCTCCGCCCAATGCAAGGCGTATCAATCCGAAGAACACTGCAATACAGCAGGCGACGAGTCCAGCGACGGCCGCTCCTTTGTTGGGCTTGCGGGTCGTGGCGAGGACGACGCAGCTAAAGATGATACCGAAAACTGAGAACGGAATGTTCAGCCAGTTCAACGCTCCGAGCAGCGGCACAAAGCCGATCAGCATTCCAAAAAGCGCCAGAATTCCCCATAGGAGGCTTAACGTTTGCATCTTGGCTGCTGCGCCCTTTTGCAGCGGTGACCCATGAGCTAAGAATTTCTTGAGGGGCCCAAACTGGATGAAGAGATTAACACCATCGAAACCCGCGCGATAGAGAATTCTTCAAATTTCAGAGGACGTTTTCAGAGAATTTCAGGGGACGGAGCATCTGGCTGGCAAGCCGAGGCGGTTCATGAAGGCCATTGGGAGCGGGCGAAAACCGTGAAGGGGATCCTATGAAGGTGAACCGCTGCAAAGCGAGGAACGCCATCGTCCGGGGCTGTTTTTTATGGCCTTTGATCACCGCCGTTCTGCTTACCCGTATTCAAACTGCCCGCGATGACGAGGCGATGGACACCGACATCGCCTCGTCCTCTCTCTTTGACCTCGCCTTGCAAGCCCGGCCTGCAAACGTTACCGTATTTATGAACTGGGGTAACTTAGCGGCGTGCGAAAAGTTCTTTGAAGGTGGCCACTGTCGCACCAGGAGGATTCAAGTTGTACTCCCGCGAAAAAGTGGGATGCAAATAAACCATCTCCCCATCGCAGATAGTCATCAGGGCTTGAACCTCCGAGATCTCCTCTTCAGGGGTGTTTAAATAATCCCGGTCGAGAACCACGAGATCCGCCTTCTTCCCGGTCTCCAGTGAACCCAACTCTTTCTCTTTGAGGACATACTCGGCAGCCCAACTCGTAATCATCTTCAGCGCGGTTACTTTGTCAATCCTTTCCTCAGGACCGTAGACCTTGCCCTCTACTTTTCGTGTCAAAAAAATCTCCAGATTTTCCCAGATATAGCTGTGTGCGTCCATCTCGAAGACCACTTTAGCCCCTTTGTTCAGCATGGTCTTGATCGGGACAACCATAGTATTCGCAACCTTCTGGCCGTAAACACGTTCCAGGGTGGGGGAATCCTTTACAAATACCGGCGCACAGCTAAAGTAGATCCCCAGTCTGACGGCTCGCTCGATATGGTCCGGGTTGACCAGAGTACAGTGATCAAAAGCAAAACGCCTTCCCTTTATGGGAACTTCCCGGTCGATTTCCTCCAAAGTGTCAAGCAGCTGTCGGATGGTGCGGTCTCCTGCCGTATGCATGTTCGCTACCCGGTTCCCGCTCCGAGCCAGGGCTGTGAACCACTCTTTGTAATAGTTTCGGGAAGCCCCACGGTACTCTGGATCTTGCAGCGGTTGTCCCATAGGCCAGTACTTGTCTTCTGGCCCGAACTGTTCGAGTCTTTTTTGATCTGAAGGCATTCGAGGACCCGTGCCATCGGCAACGATGGGGGTAATGGAAGTGACCCAGAGCTTGGAAGAACCTAATCCAGTCAGGTTGCCCATGCGCTTGAAAAGGGCCTCGGGATCTTCAACCGCAAAAAAATCTTCAATCCCGTATGGAACACGCACCTTCAATTCATTGTTTCCATCCAGTGTTCTCAAGGCTTCCACGTCATCGGAACCGATCCGGGTCGAAATGGTGGTTACCCCCATGGCGCTCCATTCCTCGATTTCCTTTTTTAAGAACGGGCGCAGCATCTCGGCCGAAGGCCGCGGCAGTAACTCATGTTCCAGGATCTTGCTGGCCGGCGGTTCCATTAATCCCGTAGGATTACCCCCAGAATCCTTCCACCAACGGCCGTACTTCTTAATAAAATCTCCATACTTGCTCCACAGAATATCCCACGCCTTTCCATTGAGCAGGCAGACACCGTTAAAAATGATGGTTCCTCCGCCGACGGAAATTACGATGGGATTATTGGGAGCCGCTTTATCCAGATCCTGCATGCTGAGCTCTTCGTAAAGGATGTGCACGGGTGCTTTTGAATTCCTGTAGAAGTTCTGGGATGTCAAAAAAATCCACTCGCCGGGCTGGAGATTGAATTCCTTAACGGTTTTAGAGACGTGCGCCAGAACATCAGCTTTGGTTTTAATGAGCGCCCAGTCAATTGGATATTCCTGCAAGTTGCGGGCTCCTAATGCTTTTTCGTAGTGCATGCGGGCGTGTTGATGGAAATGAGAATGAGTGTCGATCAATCCGGGAATAACCGTCTTTCCTTTTAAGTCGACCTTTTGCGTCGATTCGTCGGCCAACTGCAGAATTTCAGCGCTTTTCCCTACCGCCAGAATCCGGTCAGCTCGTACTGCGACGGCTTCGGCGATCGTGAAATTCGCATCCACGGTGACCACCTTCCCGTTGTAAAGAATGATATCCGCCTTCTGGGCCAGAGTTAGGGACGGAACAATTGCAATAATGAGGCCGGTAATAAACCATGCAGATAATCTCATGATAAACCTCCGAAGTTCGTGATCTTCCTGACAGCAGTGTCGAACTGAACAACCTTTTGAGCGGGGCCGACGCCGGTATATGTTCTTGTGTGCAGAAAGTGGTTGAAGTCTAATATCAGCCCATTAACAGATCAAGAGGAAAATCGGGAAAAAAAGGGGACTGAGACCTCGTTCCCCCATTTTCAAGGTACGCCTCTTTCTCGTTGGCGAATTGACGCGGGCGAGGGTGCATTTTCTTAGCGGCTGCCTTTTCGTCTGCGACCCGACTTTTGAGGCCTCACAGGACGATTGAGTCGAACTTCCAGCTCATCAAGGAACTGATCCGATCCACAGGGCCGGCCCGTTCGAGTCTGAAGCCTTAAAGACCTGAGCCGACTTTCATCCTCTTCTCCAGCCAGCCACTCGGACCAGTAGGTAATCAGGCCCGGGGTTGAAGGGAGAGGAGCCAGGAGTGGGTTTTCCTCCAGACCACAGTGGGCCTGGGCGCTGGACCACCGGTAATCCTCGGCCTGAGCGACCAAGGCCGCTCGGACCGGGTTTTGCTCTACATAACGGATGGCAGCCCAGAAGTGAGCTGGGTCTAAAACGCAGGAATAGAATCGGTTTTGGACGAGATGGCCCGTGAAATTGTACTTGCGGTTAAAGTAGATGGCAAAGGCGCTGTGCAGGTCGCGCATCGCAGAGCTCAATGATTTCCCATCCGCGGGGGTGGCGACCAGGTGAACGTGGTTGGTCATGCAGCAGTACGAAAAAAGCTCCAGGGAATAAATCTGGACCTGCTTGTTAAGCAGGAACAAATAAACTTCATGATCTTCAGAATCGCGATAGAACTCGCAACGACGATTACCTCGCTGTGTGACATGGTGCGGTTCGCCCGGGACGATGATCCTTCTGGTTCTTGGCATCAGCTTCTTTCAAAAATCAGGAAACGTGGTCTCTGTCCACGGTTTCCGCCGGTTTCCGGTTAGCGGTGCATTGCGAGCGTGTCACGCGTTCAGGTTCCTTCCCAGAAGTTACGGTCGAGGGAGCGGTATTGGATGGCTTCGGCGACGTGCTCGGTGCCAATCTGCTCAGAATGGGCCAAGTCCGCAATGGTGCGGGCGACTTTGAGAATGCGATCGTAGGCCCGGGCGGAAAAGTTGAGTTTCTGAATCGCCGTTTCCAGAAGCTTGCGCGTGGCTTCGTTTAAAACACAGTGTCGATGGATTTCCGAAGAACCCATGTGGGCATTGCAGTAAAGCGCCGTGTGACGGAATCGCTCCAGCTGGATCTCGCGCGCCCGCCGCACCCGCTGTGCAATCACTGGCGACGCTTCGCCGTCAGGATCCCGGATCAACTCCTTGTATTTCACTTCCGGCACGTCGATGTGTAAATCAATCCGGTCCAGCAGCGGACCGGAAATCTTCGAGAGGTAGCGCTGGATCTGAGCCGGCGTGCACACGCATTCTTTGGCCACGCTGTTCCAGTAGCCGCAGGGGCACGGATTCATGGCAGCCGCCAGCATGAACTTGGCAGGGAAGGGCACTGACCGCGCAGCCCGGCTGATGATAACCTCGTCTTCCTCCAACGGTTGACGGAGCACCTCCAAGACATTCCGCTGGAACTCTGGAAGCTCGTCGAGGAACAAAACGCCGTTGTGCGCAAGTGAGACCTCACCGGGACGAGGGTTGGACCCACCCCCGACCAATCCAGCGGCACTGATGGTGTGATGCGGCGACCGGAAGGGGCGTTGCGCCACAAACTGCTTGTCGCCCCGCAACAATCCACATACGCTGTGGATCGCCGTCGTCTCTAAAGCCTCATCAAAAGTCATGGGAGGAAGGATGGAAGGAATACGTTTGGCCAACATGGTTTTGCCTGAGCCCGGTGGACCAATCATCAGCATATTCTGACCAAATTCACCCGCTAATCTCCGCTCATTCAATTCCCTTAATTTCAACAGCTTACAGAAACCGCAAAAAACTCTCTCTTCCTGTCCCAACCGCATTGACCCGGCGGAAAGTCAGGAAGAGGTCTGCTTAAAATCAACCTACGGGTCGGAAAAGGAGCAAGCAATGCCCAGAGAAGAAACCATCAATCAAATCCAGTCAGACATCGCCGAGCTCGAAAAGGAAATCGAACAGCTCAAGCAGGACCTGAAGCAGAAGACGGACGAGCTCAAGGGATGCAAGAAGGCCCTGAAGAACCTCGCTGGCAATGGAACAGCGAAGCCATGACCTGCCAGCAGGTGCCGCGTCAACATGTCCCGCCCGCGCGATGGGCGCGGCGACGGCTTTCCAGAGGCCGAGTATCAAATCACGTTTATGGGCGCATCGATGCTTGTTTGCACCGTGCACAAGGACGCTTTTGAGCAGAAGCTATTGCGCCGGGGATGGTCAGACTACAAGGTCGTGCTCCTGTTTCCAGATGGCCAGGAGGCAACAGATGCCGAAGGCCGCGCGGACAGGAGGTCAAGAAAGTCGGATCCAACGCCATTCCAGGAGAACTAATATGAGATGCCCTAGCTGTAAGGAAGACGTGTACCGGTATCGCGTTTGTTTGGCGTGCCTCAGGCTGGTCTGTTCCCGTTGTATTCGCCCGTGCCCGACGATCTCCTTTCTTAGGACGCCAGGGCAGATCCAACTCCAAATGTGCGGCATGCCTATCTGTGGTGAGCACGAGATGTGCAATTACTGCAGGCGGAAGCAAGAAACGTGACGAAGAAGCTGCCGCGCGCCCTTGCTGACTCCCGCAGCATCGCCTGCCGCGTCTGCGGGCTTTCGAATGCGCTTATCCTGCGCTGGAACGAGTTGCAGTCGGACCGGCGCTTCCGGATGAGAAAGCGCGAGTTTCGCACATGCCATGGGTGCGGGCGGTATGCGTGCAACAAGTGCATCAGCTGGGAAGGTGGGTACCTGCGCTGCCGCGCCTGCCTCCACTTTCTCATCGTCAAGCACATCACCCCGCCATCCTGAATCAGGCATAGCCCCGCAGTATGCGGGCAGAAAGGAAATCATGGGAATCTTTGACGATGCTATACATCCACCCAAGAAGATCGAAGTCGGGCCGGAGAAGGGGGATTGCTGCGATGACTTAAGCGAAGGCTCAGGCAACATCTTCGGCTTCCCTGACGAAGCATTCAGGCGTCCCAGGAGCAATGAGTGGAGTTTTGACCGCCGGCCTCCTTCCCCGGGCGTGAACAATCCCGGCCGTCCTGTTGTGAACGACTCCGGCCTGACGGGCCGCTATGACGAAACGAGCTATCACAAGCGAAGGCTGCCGCGCGGTATCGCCCCGCATTTCCTACGGCCGAAAGGGCCAGCGATCACGAAAGAATTTCTCAAGGGTTCCGAGGTTACTAACCCGGACCCGTTCCACTTTGAGGACGGCCTCACCGGTCGGTACGATGAGTCCAGAAGAGCTTTTCCAAAGGTGGGCCGCGGACCGAATCTTGTACGGCTCATGAGGGGCGTGCCTCGGCCGCCCGATTTTCAGCACATCCACGAAGAGAATAAAGCCCGCTATGGCGATCTGTATGGCGATGACATGGAGTACTGCCCCACCTGTCAGTGTTTTGTACCTAAAGAAATCATCGTTGAAAACCCAAGTGGCGACAGGGACTGGCCTTACCTGTGCCGCTATTGCGCCGAGGAAACTGAGCGGCATCTTACGCGGTGCCCGAACTGCAACCAGCCCTGGACCGGCGGAGAATTTCCGCACTGCGACCGCTGCGGCAGGAGCGGCTGCGACTGCCTGCACTGGCAGTGTGTCCCGCACACTTTTGGTGCGTGGATGGACGAAGAGTACGACAGCTGGGACACGCTCTGCGGGGAGTGTTACCAGAGTACTGAGGAAGAACACCAAAGGCGCAGGGAAGAATCAGAAGGACAATCTGAAACGGAGGAATGAAGATGGGAAACAATCCAATAAACATCAACTTTAGGCGGCGCGGAGGGAAACGATTCCGCGTGCTCAGGCCAGACCGCTCCGGGGTAGAGCAGGTTGTCCAGACGCGGGAGACGTGGGACGGCGGCGCCAAGCAGGAAATCATTGATGTCACCACCTGTCCATGCGGAACAGTGCTCCATCACCTTGACGAGGTGGCGGCATTCTGCGCCGTGCCCGGCTGTCCAGAGGCGCTCTGCGCGGACTGTGCGAAGGAGAATGTGTGCTCTATCTGCGGGAGGATTTTTTGCATTGGCGACAAAAGGGAAACCATGTCCGGAAAGAAAACCTGTTCCATGCACTGGCTCGTCTCCCGGCTCTTCCTGTGAGGGTTGCCATGAATATCCGTTCCCTTCTTTACGCGAGCCGCGACCTTGAGGAGTTCCGCCGCAGGCTGAAGGCGATGGCGCAGGTGCTTGGCTGTTGGAATGCTGAGCTTGAAACGGCAATTGAGACCGCCATCTTTCACAATGACGAAGAATACCTCGGCTTCATTTCAGAGCAGCTGGAGCAGGGCATGGCCGCGAACGGACTGGAGGCTCATCCGCTCATGCCTGACCCGGATGCTGGCGAAGTCGACAGGGGAGAACTCTTTCTCGGCCAGCTCACAACCGGAGGCAATGTCCGGCTCTCTTCCGCGGACCTCCAGAAGAACATGCTGGTGGTGGCTGCACCCGGCCGCGGCAAGAGCACGCTTGTGGGAAATCTGCTGCGGCAGGTACTTGAGTCTGGCCAAGTGCGCGTGCACATTTTTGACACGACGCACGAGTACCCGGACATCCTGATTCCGCTGTTTGGTCCAGACCGTTTGCAAGTTCTTGCCGCAAGGGATGCGCGCATCAATCCTTTCAAAGGGCCGCCCACCATCAGCCATGAGGAATGGGTTATTGGCTTGCTACCGCGCGGGCTCCGAGAGTCCCTGTTCTGGCGCGACCGAACCGTGGAGATGTACCGGTGCGTTTGCCTGAAGCTTCTTGAAATCCACGGCCGCGTCACCCCTCGCTCGTTTTGCGCTACCTATGAGAAATTCGTTCCAAAGAGTCGGCAGTATTTCCAGGAGTTCGCGTCGCTGGAGCGCTTCGCCACGCTGCTGAAAACTGTGGAGACCTTCAAGTGCACCGACGGAGAAGACATCGACGAAGCTGCTTGCCATTCGCGCATTTACATGATGAAGGATTACCCTGACGACGCCCGGCTCTTCTTCGTGACCATTAATGCGCTGCTCCACTTCGTGTCCAGGGCATACGAGCGCAACCGCAAGCTGGACCTGCTTCTTGTGTTTGACGAGCTGTCCAGCTTTTACACCCGCGAGACCCTGGCGCAGCACACTGACAAGAGCGAGTCATTTTACCTCCAGCTCCTGCGGAACGGCCGCAAGATGGGGCTCGGTGTCACCCTGGCGGACCAAACCTACAGCCTCATCCACGCTGTCGCACGCAGCAACTGCCAGACGAAAATAGCTCTGGATGTTCGCGATGCTCCGTCGCGGAGGGAGATTGCCCGGGACCTTGGCCTAAATCGCGAACAGGAGGAATTCCTGGCCGCGCTGTCGTGGAAACAGGAGAACCGGCGCGCGGTGGTGCAGCTACATGATTACCCCTATGCCGTTCTTGTCAACGTTCCTGTTATCGAGAAGCCACGGGCTGTGAGCGTGCAGGAATTGCAGGAGCGCATGCAGGCTGCTGCCGCGACAATGCCTGTTGATACAAGAGAGCCGTCGTCGGCCAAGCAATCTGCCCCTCCCGCACGGCTCGACGACAAGTATGAACAATTGTTAGGCGCCGTCTGCGCGGACCCGCTTGCAAGCTTCCAGGAGCACGCCACTACGATGAAGATCGCGAAGGCGACATTCTCCAGTTACGCAGACTATCTCAAGGAGAACGGCTTCCTGCACGAGCACTCGGTCTGGACCGGGAGGAGCGGCGGGCAGGAGAAGATTCTCCTGCTTACTGACAAAGGCAAGGACTACCTCCGGGACAAGGGCATAAAGAAGTTTCCCTCTGTTGGCATCGGTTCTGTGGACCACCAGTATTGGCAGCGGAAGGTGTGGCGTAAGGTTCGGACGGACGGCTGCCTGGGCGGAGTCGAGTACATGTTCAACGGGAAGAGCACGGATGTGGGACTCATCCTCCCCAACAAGAAGGTGGCGTACGAAATCGTCTGGGACCCGAACATCGACAAGGAAGTTTCCAACCTTCAGAAGGACCTCGCTGCCGGCTTTGATGAAATTATCTTCTGCGTTCGTGATGAAGTGATGAGGCAAAAGCTTGAAATCGAATTTTTCAAAACGCTCCCGGACTGGAAGTCCCGCGCATCCATCGTTCTCCTTGAGAGCTTCGCAGACAAGGGTAGCGCGCAGCGGAAAAAACGATGAGCAGTGGGGCTAGATACCGAGGGTGAGCTTGCAAAAAGGGCAGCACCGGATTTGGAACACGATTCGGAGAAAGGGAGATTCGGGCGGCATTGAGTACGAGCTGAATGGGAAAAGAGCGGATGTGGCGGTGATTACTCCCAACCCCAAAATCGCCTACGAAGTGGTCTGGAACGATGACCTGCCGAAAGAGCTTTCCAACCTCGAAAAGGACCTTGCTGCTGGTTTCGACCAAAGTCGTCTTTTGTGTCCGCGACCAACCGCAAAGCGGCGGCGCTCGGACACCTCGAATCTCCGTGGTTTGCACATTAGGGCGTCGTTGATTCTGATGCCTGCCGATTCTGCTAAGGTCGTGGCGTTTGCCGCAGAATCCTGCCTGAAGTCGACCCATTCTACGGACGGGTGGAACACGATTGTGTGGGCTCGCTCTGCCGCCCGCGCGCGGCCGAAGAACCCCGCGATCTTATGAAAGACCTCCGACAGAATCACGACGTTCATCCCGATGCTCTGCTTGGAAATACACGACTGGATCGCCCGCATAATTAACGTTCCTTCTTCCGAAATTCTATCCACGAAAGCAAACCCTCCGCTGCAGACGGTGCGATGAAGGACAGCGTATCAAGGCCGGAGACCAGCCACCGCTGGCGATCCTGTGCCTGCAGGGCTTTTCTCAATTCACCAAATTCCTTTCGGACGGAAACCATGCTAAACATCAAGCGATCTAAGATTGCCACAATTTTGGAAATACTGCGCACTTCCAGGTCACCAAAATCATGCTGAACGTAGTCAGCACCTGCGGCACATATGGGCCAAAGAAAATGTTCCAGATGTAAGGCTAATTGCGCCAAGTCCACGTCGAGTGGGTTGGCACCAGCTTCTTTCAACAATTGCATCGCCTGATTGGCGTCGTCTTTTATTGGCTGCATCTCCGCAAGCTCGGCAGCATGCCACAGAGCCGTTCGTCCTTTATTATCCCGCACAGTCACATCGGCGCGCCAGCAGCGAGTATGGCCTTGATCGTGGGAGCATGGCGGCTCATCACCGCATACATTAGGGGAGTGATCCCGGCTCTGTCCTTGAAATTTGGATCTGCGCCACGTTCAATCAGGGCAATAACACTGTTGAGGTAGCCAGCAGCATCTGAGTTTCGGGCAAATGCGAGAATCAAACCGTGCCTAGCCGCGTGCATCAGTGGTGTGCAGCCGGACTCGTCTTGCGCATCCACGGGAGCCCCACAGTCGATGAGGGTTCGTATCATTTCAGCGTCGCCAAACGTTGACGCATATGCCAATGCTGTATAGCCGTTGTTGTCCCGTGTGTCAGCACCAATTCCGGATGCCAAAAAGACTTTCGTCAACACGGCATCCCCGTTTTGACGCGGCTAAAGAACGCCTCAGGCGTGAATTGAAATCCCAACTCATCAAGGTGCGACCGTGCGTTTTTAGTCCTGTTGAATTCTCGCTGAGCCCAAAAATACCTCAATTCGGAGTCAAGGAAGGCTTCCAGAAGATTTGCACAACGCCCCGCTGAGTTGATACAGTAAACAGCCCCATCAACCGCAGCTGGAGGCTGACCTATGCGCGTAGTTTCAAAACTGGGATCACAAAGCGCCGCATTTGTACGTTCAATAAGAAGTAGCCTTTCTTCCAGTATCATCTGTCTACCGGCATCAAAGAAGGCAGCCCAGTGGATCTTGTCGTGCAGGAAACCTCGCAACCCCAATTCCCTTAGAAATCGCATAAGCAAGGGCGGATTTTTGCAACACTCCTCTGCTGATGAGCGTCCCTTTGGTATTGTCTTCACCGAGCTGCTGAATTTTGGCGTGAAACTCTTCAACGTCGCTTACGGGAACAGGATTCGAATAGTCTTTGCACTCCCACACCCATATCAGTGACGGTTGCTCCGATCCAGAAACATAAAGCTCTATTGAGATGTCAAATATGATCTTTCGATGACGGTCCTTGGAAAAATATCCCTTTCGATAGTGAACGAGACACGCGTCAGGCCGAAGGCCGAACTGGCCCAAGTTGCGACGAACCGCATCGAATACCTCCAATTCGAAACAGGTCCCTTTTGTCATTTATGCGCTGCGTTGTCACGCCTTTCTCATAGAGTGCGACAAGCATACACGTGCCGGGCAGAACTTTACTACCGCGTCACCGCTGACCCCTTAAGGAATCCAGAGAAGGCCAACGTAACGGACTGCGCTTGCCGTCAGGGTGGGTTGGAACTGGCTGGCGAGTGAACCGAGCGGCCAAAGGCTCATCCACGATGATGGCCGTTAGTCGTCGCTCAGTAGGCCCATCTCGAATAAAAATCGCGACGGTTGCTTGCCCCAGCCGCGGTAGGAGATTCCTCCTCCCGCTACGCCGCCTTTCCTCGCCTCCGGGCCAGGAAAACCACGGCCACCGAGCCTCGATAAGTGTTTGGTGCAGGTTCTGAAACCTGCCCGCGAACTGTGAAATCAAGTCAGAGAACGAAGAGAAACAACAAGGACCTCACCGAAAGAACGAAAAAGCGCTATGGAGTGGTGCGCCTATTGACAACCGGGGACCTTATAAGTGTTGGGCGGTGCCTGCGCTTCCGAAAGTGGCGTCCTTGCCGCGTGAGACATACTCCCAGAGATGCTCGCGTAGATACCAGCGGCGTCTGTCCTCATTGATGTCAAACGACGGAATCTTCGTGTCAAGTGCCTTCGCGATCAGCGATGGATTCGCTACGTGCGGGCCAGCATGCTTGTGCTTGAACAGGAACTCAAATGCCTCCCCTCGCTCGACGAAATCGCTCCGGTTCCGCCACCGTTCGATGTTCGGGCCCAGGGTGCCACCAAGTGCTGCGCCTGCGCCGGCACCGACCAGAGTGCCTTGGCCCAGGGTTAGGCCTCCAGAGAGGATGTCAGCTGTCGCTCCGACCACGAGGCCGATGAAACCGCCCAGGCCAACCGCCCAGTTGAGGCGGTCCCGCACCTCGTTACGAGGATTCGTCACTCTCACGATCGCAGGAACGGCTGCAAGGAGCGCAAGAGGCGAAAGGAGGGCGAGCGCTCCAAGCCGCGCCGCGTACTGTCCAACAAAGAACAAGACTACAACGGAGGCAAGTGTATACAGGAGCATTGCCTCGAGCTGGACGACGTGGTCTTTGATCTCGGGCAGGAGGGGGTCACGCTTCGGAGGTGTTTCGTGCTGCGTCGGTTCCTGTGACGTTGATTCCATGTCTCTTCCTCCTTACCGTCCGCCCAACGTATAGAGTTTTAGCCAGAATGCCTCAGAGAGCAACGATGAAATTGAGGCAGTGTTTCGGGGCAACGTGGATAAAACTTATTGAACTGAACCGCCCAACGGGAAAGTTACGCTTTTCTATGGGGATTGTAAAGGAGCACGCGGTGGGATGGATCCATCAACCCGGGCCTTGCGCGGTCCGACAGCTTGGCCTTGATTGCCTCTGCTCGTAAAGAGAATCCAGATATCGGTTCATTTCAGCTCTGTCCTCTGTTCTCATTCTCTGTACCGTCGCCGTGAACTCTTCGTAGCTTGTCCTGGCCTTTGCGAAGTTGCATCTGACGCAGCAGATGATGAGGTTGGCCGCGGAGCTGTCCGGCTTGCTGCTTAGCGGCACCTTGTGATCGAGAGAGAGCGCGGTCTTGAAGTCGTATGCGTGCGCGTAGAGGTTGAGCGGGACGCCACAGTAGTGGCATGCAAGTCCTTCAGCAAGAACCCTGTTCACAAGCGCGTTGATGATGTCCTTCGCTGGAGCAGTAGTGCCGAGCCTGCGAGCGTCGAGCCGCTGCAGCAGTTTGTAGTAACGCCTCGTGAGGACCCACCTAAGCCGGTTCATGTCGTAACTCATGAAATCGCCAACCACGTCTGCGCCGTGATCTGTAAAGCTAATGGTGCCGGGTGTTCTTAAAGAAGAGTGTTTTGCGTTTTGCAGTCCATTTGGTCAGCTTCGACCCTCGGCTAAATCCCTCCGGCAGAATGTGAGGCTCCTCTTTAAGCCCTCCGGAGGCGATGGATGGGAACGCCAGTGAGCTTGAAAACAAATGTAAAAAACGTTAACTTTAAATTGTTTGCTGGCCATATGAGTAAGGGGGACTGGTTTGATTGTCGTGGATGCATCGCCGTTGATCGCCTTGGCCAAGATGAGGAGGCTGGCGCTACTGAAGAAAATTTACGGCGCAGTGATTGTTGCGCCCGAGGTGAAAGCAGAGGTGGTTGAAGGCGGAAAGGCAGTGGGAGCCCCCGAGGTAAGGCTGGTGGAGGCGGCGATAAGGGATGGCTGGATTCAGGAGGCAGAACTCACGGGCAAGGAGAAAAAGATGGCTCAGGATCTCCTTGGAAACACCCGTCTGGCCAAAGGAGAGGTCGAGAGCATTGTTTTGGCGCGCTGCCGTAAGCTGATGGTGATCCTTGATGATAAGGAAGCCCGCGCTGTTGCATCTGCGATGCGGGCAGAGCACATTGGAACCGCAGGCGTCCTGCTGGACGCATACCTGAGTGGGGCGCTGGATTACGGTGAGCTGGAGGAAGCGGTGAGAGAGCTTGGAGGCGTCATCTGGCTGTCCCCTGATGTCGTTGCGGAAATCTTAAGGCAGGCGCGAGGGATGAGAAAATGAGCAAGGAAAAAATGGTGGGAACAAGGTTGCCCCAGGAGCTTGTGCGGGAGCTGGAGCGGATAGAGAAAGCGGAGCAGAGCGACCGCTCAACTACTGTAAGGAAGCTGCTTTACAAGGCAGTCGGCGAGTGGAAAAAGGAGTACTGCGGCCGGCAGTACGGTGAGGGAAAGATGACGCTTGCCCGGGCCGCGCAGGAGGCAGGTGTTTCGCTCTGGGAAATGATGAGCTATGTCCGGGAGCACAAGGTAGCTGCGCAGTATGAGCTTGAGGATTTCAGGAAAGACGTGGCAGCAGTTCTCCGCAGGACAGGCTCCAAGTGAAGGCAAGAGAAGGCAAGAGCGTCGAGGTCGCCACCTTTTTTTCTGACCGGAGGGTCGCGTGAAAAGTAGTATGGGGCTTGCCTATCGCCTGTTGTACTATCGCGTCTGGTAACAGGTCCGAGGCAAGGGAGACGGTGGTGGCATCGAGTACGAGCTGAACGAATGTAAACCCTCTCCACGAGAAGTGAGGGAGTACCGAAAGAATGAAAGGAATAGTAGGCAGCAATGAAAAAAAAGGCTGCCAACTAGTTTCTGAAGCCTATGGAACGGTTCGCCTTTGCCGGTTATTTAGGGAAAATTCTTGAGACACTAATTCAACGAGGGCTGCAGCTTCCCTTCCACTGGGCGTTCGTCTCAGCCGACGGCTCCTGGAAGGTGGATCACGCGCCGCTTGCGGCTGATCGTCAGACCGTTCGATTGAAAGACTGTGATGTCCACAAAGCGAAACAAAAGCCGCGAAGTTGAGGGAAGTATCGCCGCACCTGGGCCTGCACCACAACCACCAGCACCCACAGACAAAACCGGTGTAAGGGGAGAGAACCTCACTCCCGGAGTGAAGGTGCCGACAGACCGTGACCTTCTGGCTGTCCATATGGAAGAGTTCAAGGTCATGCATGGTCAGATTCTGGAACGATCCAAGATTCGGCAGCAGCTACTTCAAGTGGGGACTCTTTTGTCGGTTGCCGTTCTTGGGTTCTTTGGCTCCAACATCATCGAGCCGGACTTCTTCTCCAACTACAGCCTTTCATTCTGTCTTTTCCTGCTGCTTGTGCCGTTTCCTTTCTACTCTCTGGCTGTGTACTATGGCCACATGGATTACATGATCGGCATCACGGCGCGCTACATCCATTCCGAGCTCCGTCCGCGAGTAGCGCGTGTAGTCAGGAGTGACGAGTTCTGGCGCAATGAGGACTTTTTCGAGAAGGGTCGAGCGGTCAGCGGCCGGACCATCAAGGAGTGGTTCGGAACTTTCGGAATGCTTCTCTTCATTCCGACCGTTCTGAATGGTCTGGGTTTGCTATACCTTACCGAGCACTGGAGTCGGATTCCTCATTCGGTGCAGAAGGCCATCCTCGGCTGGTCGGTGGTGAATCTCTCGCTCTACATGATAAGCATCAAAGAGTCGTTTGCGGGCGTAGATGTGCTCAAGAGGATAACGCATGGGGATAAAGGCAAGGCTGATAAGGCGTCGACAGATATTAATTAATCGCACAACGGCATGCAGGCGACTCCCAATAGCACCGTCCGCTGATGCCAAGCGCTAGACGGCATCGTTGAGGTTAGACATGACGCGCAAGGACGCATCACCCGTGTACCTCAGAAGCAGTGCGTACGTGAGCTGCACGGGGCCCCGCCGCGCCCTTGTAGCTCCAGGAAAAGCCCACCGGGCTGCGGGGGTAGGATTTGAGGGATTCTTTCAGGGAGAGGGGAGGGTCGCCTATGAAGACTTCGCCTGAGTCCCAGATTCCTTTGATTTTAATTGTATCAGATGTGTTCTTGACCATGGTACCAGCTAATTTTTGCCCCGAATCTTTAAAAGCTTGCCCGCTCGCGGAAAGTGAGCGCGCGAGGCTGATTGCAGAAGCAACAACTCCATTTTTCCGTCTCCTCTGGCCTCCTTTGAAGGCCATGGTATGATGCCTCCGAGGATTGCGCATTCCAAGAATTCCAAGAGGCGAATTGATCGAAGTGGAGGGAGGCTTCTAAATGACGCGAGTGCCGTACAAGGGATTTATCATTGACGCGAAACCCTTCCACCTCCAGGGTGACAGGTGGTCAGTGAATCTGGATATTGAGCGGCACACCGGCGCTGACGTGCGATGCAGGAACTTTAACGCCCTGAATACCTACGCCACGGAAGCAGGAGCGATTCAGCATTGTATAAACCTCGGAATGCAGATTATCGACGGCCAGGTTGAGAACTGCAGCGTAGATGACCTGTAGCAACGACAAGGATTACCGATGGACGCCGAGCAATTGATAGTCGCCACAAAGCAGTTTTCCGTCATCCTTGCAGCCATCATTTTCGCTGTAGCCATTTACCTTTTGCTTCTCGGGCGCCCGTACAAAGAGTTCACTGGGATTGCCGTGCTTGGAGTGGTCGTGGGAGTTCTTTTCTTCAACATTGACCGAATAATCAGATTCGAGGCGAAAATCGATTCCAAAGGAGGCGCCCAAATCCTTGCTGAAATGCAGCAAATTCAAAAAGACATCTATGCCAAGGCCGACGAGGTGCAAAGGATGGGCGAGGCTGTTGCCGAGCAGATTGCTCACAGCTTGTCCAGGTTAAACCGGCTGTCCTCATCACGAGAGGATGTGGATCAAGAACTACTGAAAAGGCGAGACATGCTGGTGGAAACTCTGAAGGAACTTAAGAGCAACAAGGACCGAATAGCGGAAATCATCTCGCCCATTGAACTGGCAGTTTCCCGCGATCTGGCAATCGAAGTGGCGGCGAACGTCGGCCGCCAGATGAATCAAAGACACATGCCGAACGTGCAAAATAAACAGGAACAAATAATCAACAAGTTGATGAAATCAGAACCCGGCAAGGCAGAGGAGAGCGTCAGGGCTGAGATCGAAAAATTAGAAGCCTGGAATGAGGAAATCCAGGCAGGAATCAAACGATTTGAAGAATTCAGGAAAACCAAAACCGTCGCTCCGACCCCGAAAGCAAAAAGAGAAGGGGGCGGGCTAACTACACTGCGATAGCGAAGCGACGGGGAAGTCGCATCAGCTGGAGCCGCACTTTGCGCAAGAGAAACCGTTTCACTAGAAAGCTTTTTCCTCTTTGTACTCTTGCAAATCGAAATCTCCCGTTTCCAAGCCCCATCATGTCAAATGGATGATCTTCATCAGCTTCTCCGCGGTGAGCAAAACTGATTCCTCATGCGATGGATGAGCTTGACCAATTCCTCAGTGGCTGAAACTTCGTCCATCATCCCGGTGTGGATTCGTAGAACAGCTGAATAAAGTGACATGTGAGCGTCAGAGAACTCAGTGGTCCGGAGCTCGGCGGGGTCCCGGCCAGGATGGCGAGAGAGAATGGCTTCGAAGGGCGCGACGATGGCCACCACATGCGGTGCAGCTCTGAAATAGCCTCTTCCCTCATCTGTCTGCAATGATCCTGCGCCGACGGCGACAATTGCCAGGCTGCCTGGACCTTGGAATCTTCCGTTAAGATCCTCCAGTTCAGCTAGGCTCCGAGACCAGAACTGTGGCCAGCCAGCATCTTGGATTCCGACTGCCTTTTCTCGCTGCCGACGCCTCTCGACCAATTCATCAAGGTCAAAGGTCTCTGAGCTCGGAAAGAAGGGGATAATTCTTTTTGCGAGAGTAGATTTACCGGCTCTGGACGGACCAATTAACAGAACCACCATAAATCACAGCTGCCCCGCGATCTTACCAAGCTTTATTGGGACTATAGGGTGCAAATTGAAGCCCGTCCCTGCGGTCGAATTTTACAACCATGAGGCCGTCGCTTACATATCGAGGTACCCAGACGTGGGGGCCCTTTCTTTCCCATGTTATCTGCGGGAAAGGTTCAAAAGCAGTAACTGGCAGTTGCACTCTCGGATCCCAGTGATGGAGCACCACACAGTGCAGCCGCTTGCCCGGGTCAGATCTGTTCAACGTGTCGAACCAGTCCAGGACAATCACCGCCGAGAGATTTTGGTGAGGCATTGCACCGTTATCGTCGGGAAGGAACAAGCCACCCATGAGAATCGGAGCCCTGCCGACCCCGGGAAAAAACCCCCCTGGATCTGCCTCTTCTGGAATTCGTCCAAACAGTGCCTGTTCAAAATTCGTACTGCTCAAAATGCGACGGTCGCCAAGAAACCCGAACACGACCAATGGATAGGGTAGACTTCTATACTTGGACGCTTTTGTGCCGATCAAATCGGCTATCTTTTTGGACCGGCTTTCGCTCGGGTTGCTGGTGTCCCAGGCCGCGCCGGTTCCGTCGGGGAAATCCTCTACTGTTTTCTTTGGGCTGTGCACTACGATCACGTCGGCGATGAATGATTGGTTGTCAGCTATAAAACTCAAATCCGGGGTCAATCCTTCTATGCAAGGTTCGAGCTCCGGTCGGAGGTTCAGTCGCACCGCAAGTTCATGAGCCACTAACTCGTGAAGTGTGGCTTCAACGTGAGATTTATCCCCAGACTCAAGCTTTTCAGTTAATTTCCGCCTTTTACGCGGCCGCAAATTTGCGAAACAGAATTCTAAGAATTCGCGAGTTTTCCGAGCAGGATCACGCTGGTTGGTGAATACCCATCTGGACCAAGTGTCACCGACCTTAGGGTTTTTTAGAATTGCATCCGCAATAGTCATTTCGTCTGCCATTCAAACCTGATTTCGTATCCTTCCTCTCATTTTTGTCTAACCACAACACAACAGTTACAGGTTGGTTCTAAGGGACCGACTGTCCTTCTCATCCAAAAGGATCACACGTCTCTTTGCCTTCACAGCGTGCCCCTGGGTCGAATCCTGTGGGCTTCTGTGCTTGTCCTTCTGCCTTCTTGAATGTCACCCGTCTCGTAGCAGGGAATACTCCCGCCACTGCCACACAAAGGAAACGATGAGGAAACCCGTCGGTTTCCTCATGCTCTTTCCCGAACGCTCGCTCGGCAAATGGCTCCACTCATGCGAGGTTCGCATTCATCGCACAGCTCACCCTCAAATATCTTTCGCCCCTGGATCGCCAGCGAAAGCTATTTTGAGGGTCGGCATTTGCCGTTTGAGACTTCGGGAGAACCCGAACCCCTGAGGCAAATGCCTGAGCCTTCGTTGGAAAGATATTTGCCGAGCGCGCGCATTGACGCAAGCCGGCAGGAGGTGTGTCATATGACACAACTTGAAACGGAATTTGAAGGCGAAGTAGCCGCTGTGAGCCAGAAAGCCAACCGCTACGGCGTCAAGATTGGCGAAGACTGGTACGGCGGATTTGGCCAGTGCCCGGTGAGCAAGGGCAGCCGCGTCGTCCTGCGCTTTTACGAGAAGGGCGGCTGGAAGAACATCGTGAGCATCCGGCTCCTCGAAGGCGAGGAGTCCGTGCTCACCGAAGAGGAGATGTCCGCGGTGCTCGCACAGTTCAGGGAGCGCAGCAACGCCATTGCGGAGGAGTGCCTGCGCGATTCAGTGCTCCTGCTGAAGGGTTCAGGCACGGCAGGAGCGGTGACGCCCCGCAATGTGGAGGACTTCGCAAAGGAGCTTTTCCAGCGCCGGAGCGTCCACATAACGTGGTATCTGAATCGCTACTTGGCGCAGAAGCGGCTGGCCTGGCGCAAGGTACGAAGGCCGGACCCCGAGGCGCCAGCGGCGGAGGCGGAGGGCGCCGCTGCCCTTTCCAGCGACGAGGAGGCGGTATGAATGTCGGAGAAAAACCGCCTTATCGTGGCCAACGGAGGCTGGGCAGAGACCATCCCGCAATGGCTGCTGGACGCTGTCAAGGAAGAGCGCCTGACGCTGGGCATGGTCGGCGTCATGAAGCCGCTGCGCGAGGTCGGAGACGCCGAGGCCTGCGCGTATCTCTACACCGCCTCGCTCACCGCGCCGATGCCGCACAACCTCAGCCAGATTTACTTCTGGCTTGGGGCAAAGCTCATGAAGCGGCGCGGGATGCAGCTTCCGGACTTCATGGCGGAGAAGCTGGGCGCTGGGCTTACTGCGGACGAGGAGCGCGAGCTTGCAGAGCTGAAGCGGGAGCTCTTCAGAAAGCGCGGCGAGATTTCGCACCCGCTGCTGGACGCGCTGCGGGAGCTGAAAAGGGGACCAGGGCGCAAGCGCCCCGTCTCTGCTCTTGCCGAAAAGGAGGTGGCATGAATGGGCTACTACACCTCAGTCGGAATCTGCCTGTCCGCGAAGAAGGAAAAGATTGCCGAGCTCCGGAGCCGCGTCGAAGAGTTGAGAAGCGCGTGCCAGAACGATGAAAATCACTGGTTCTGGTACTACGACGATGTCGAGATCCGCGACGACGGCGCCATAGAATTTGCTGAGTACGACCGCAAGTGGTATGAAGAGGAGCAATTCTATGAGCTGCTCTCGCCCTTTGTGATGCAGGGATACATCGAGGGACAGGGAGAGGAATTTGGAGACGTTTGGCGGGTCTGTTTCGACGGCAGGGGAGGATTCAAGAGGCAGGTTGCGGTTTTTGCTGACGAAGACAAGGTCGCGCAACGTGAGTCAGAAGCCATGCCGTCGAAGGAGCGGGAGCAATGACTCCCCTTTCTCTTTTTTTTCGGAAAAAACGTCAGGTGCCTACCCCTTGCCTCCGCTTCGCTTCGGCGCAGCCTCGCCTGCGCATCTTCGCGCTCGGCTGAATGGCACCTGCTGCTTCTGTCCCAGAATCCATGTCCATGCCCACTATCGGAACGCCACAATGTTGAAGTTCTGGCTCTTGGGCGTGCATTTCGGGCTGCCTTTGCCCTCGACCTGCATGCTCCTGTGGTCTGATGGGTCGCGGGCCTGCTCAGCCCTGCCCATCCTGGATGCCCTGAAGAGGAACTTGTCATCTAAGCCGTTGAGGATGATCCAGTAGCGGTCGTCTACCTTCCGGACCGGCAGCTGTATCGTTTCCACTCACTTCACTTCCTTTACACCTCGGCGCTTAAGCTGCCGGAGGACTTTCAGAACCTGATCGATTGGGAGCCGGAGCGAGTGCGCCGCCTCAAAGGCGTTTATCTCCATCCGCTTGTTCTGCCTGGCCTGGCCAATGTAGCTAACCACCAGGGCCTCGGCGATTGTATCGTCCACTATCGCGGGCTCGACCGAGAGCCTCAGGGTTTGCATCTCGGCTTCAAGCCTGGCCAGCTTTGCCTCCAGCGAATCCACATAACTCATGAACCTGCTCGGAATCGGCACCACGACGCGCTCGAATACGAATTCCAGAGGAGCGCTTTCAGCCTCCTTTCTCCTGATGCTGCTGATATCTTCCACTGGTTTCATCTAGCCCACCTTCTCAAGCACGCGGGAGACCTTGTCAAGCGACTGCTCATCCGGAGAATTGATGTGAACCCTCCGGGTCTCAATGTCCTTCTGGTTTTCGTGGCTTATCACAACGGGAGTGGCTGGCCTTGATATCAAAAATATTCCGGCGATCATCACTTCGCCGTCAAACTCCTTCCTCAGGCGCGCCACGAAGCCCGGCTCAAAAAGCTCCTCAAGCAGGACATTGTCCAAGACTATTTTTTCTGCGATCCGCGTCATTGCGATCACCTGATCGAATTAGGCTGCTGAATCTATATAAGTTAGCTGTGCGCCGGTATATTAAGATTTCCGTGATTGCTTCCGCGAGGCGTGAGAGGGATACGACGACGGGAGCCCATTCTTATTTTTTTCCGCAAAGAGACAGGTGCCTGCCCCTTGCCTCCGCTTCGCTCCGAGCAGCTCGCCTGGTTGAAAATATTTGTCCTGCCCGCTGCGGCTTCGCTTCGGCGCAGCCTCGCCTGCGCATCTTCGCGCTCGGCTGAATGGCACCTGATTACAACAATCCAATTTTCTCTAGCAGTTGTTTTCTCTCTGGGCCTGTCAGTTTTCTGCCGACCCGCGCCTCCTCGGAAACGATTGCCTCACACTCGCTGCAATAGTCGTTCTGGAATGAGGAATAGTGAACCGTTCTGCATTCCGGACAGGTTCGCCTCTTCAGGTTGGCCAGGATTCTGTACCTTTTGTCAGACGGCTCAGTGTCCAACAAAATCCTCCTAGGCTACCGTAATCCTTCGTTATCGTGTCGCTGAAGTCAGAAATCGTGGACTTCTTCCCTTTTTTCTTCTGCTCGGTAATACCAGCGCACCCCTTTGTTCGGGTTTTGTCAGGGCGAGCTTTAATAGGTTTCTGGAGGGCATTGCGGGTCATGCGGGTAAGAGCTCGGCAACGTCAAGGCCCGTGCGACAGGATGGGCTTCAGTGAAGCGTGGAAGAAGTACAGAGGATTTGCATTCACTGTGGAAAGAAACGAAGCCCCCCTCCATGCTGTCGGAAACGTCGGCACGGAGCGCCTGAGCAGTGCGGTCTGAAACTGGGGGCTTTTTTGGCGGATGCGGGAGCACCGAAATCTTTAAGGTTTCCGGCGGGTAAGTTTACGCATGAAGCTTCCCTACATGGACAGGAGAATCATCATGGTCGACGACAGCACGGACCCGCCGATGATGGTGGCTAACTGCCTGGAGTGCGGCAAGATGACCAACGTCCTGGACAGCGCGGGCATCAGATGCCCGGACTGTTACAAGAAGTGGTCGCTGCATTTTGCGAAGACATGGGTTCTTCCGTTCTGATTTTTGGATGGTGGGTTTTTGGATGGGTTTTCTGCCGTCACCGGTCGGAAACGACGGGTGCCAGCAAAGAGTCTTCCGTCTCGCTTTGCTCGCCTCCAGCGCAGCCTCGCCCCAATCGCGGGGCTCGGCTGAATGGCACCCGTGCCAGGGTCGACGGGATGCCTGGACAGCCAGGAACAAGTGTCCCGGCTGGAGGGTTGCGCATGAGCGCGAACCGGATAAGTTGCAGTGGTGCAACGTGTTGGAATTGGTTTACGTGTTGTAGAGATAGAGAACGGCCGCGAACTGGAAACTGAAAGTTTTGAGAATTCCAGCTTCTTGATACCGCGGAAGCAACACCGTTAGCCGGCCAGATGTGCTATTGCTCGCCTGAGCCGGCGCAGTTCCTTCAAGACCTTGCCCTTGTCTTTCTCCGTGAATTCCTCGGTGATGAATGTGCCGCGCCACGAATCCAGAAACCGAGGGTCGGACACATCGGCAATGAGCAGCTTCATCTTCCCGCCGAGTTGATCCGGCTCGGTCACGATTTCATTGGCCCGCTTCCTGAAATCGGCCGTCTTCGGCAATCCTCTTTTCCAAACCATGGCGGCGATGTCCCTGACGTCGCTGGGACGCGCCGAGAGAAGCTTGAGCAAGAGGTAATCCTGGTAGGACGGCACGCGAATCTTGATTGAAGTCCCGCCGATCTGGATAGCGGAGTGTTGGCTGTCCCTGACAAATCGCTCGTCGAGCATCAGCGTCTCGCCAGCACGACCCCGAATTTCCCCCTCCATAAAATCGAGCGAGATTTTTATCCGGCGCCGTCCTGCTGGGAGCAATTGCACGAGGCGAAGATAGCCGTGGGTCTCCTGCTTTTCCTTGGCCTCCTGTGACAAATCCCGGAACCAGCCGGCGATGCTCTCAATTGCTGATTCCTTGCCCATGGGCAAGGCGAAATCGCAGTCCCTGGAATACCGCAAAAAGGGGACATAGGCGCGAAGTGCGTATCCGCCAATGACGATGATCGGTGGTTTTCTGAAGCCTTTGGATTTTTGCCGGACGCGCTCCACAAGTTCGCCAATTCGCTCCTCGCGAAGCGCCATCAGCTCGATCTGGCTAACCAAGCTCAGCCACCTTCTGTGCAGCTTCGTCCACTTGCCTTCTTATGAAGCCGTCGGTGATGTCCGCCCGGGTCGCCGCGTATGCCCTGCTGCCGGTCTCACACGCGATAATAGAAATTGCGTACTTCAAGACCTGCCCAACCC
>JACQSY010000138.1 GCA_016211085.1 Acidobacteriota bacterium
CGCCCACTACCTGGTGTTATGTGATACGAACGGCGGAACTGATTTCCGGGTCGTGGCGGAAATTGTGAGAGAAGTGAAAGAGGCGTTTCCAAAAGCGCGGCTGGGCATCCACGCGCATAATGACAGCGGCTACGGTACGGCCAATAGTATGGCTGCGATTTATGAAGGCGCAGAGATGGCGCAAGGTACGATCAATGGGATCGGAGAAAGAGTCGGCAATGCGGACTTAATAACGATACTCGCCAATTTATTTAAGAATCACATTCCCACGAAGGGCAATATTGATGCCTCTCGATTGAGAGAGTTGTCGAGATTCGTTTACGAGTTAGCAAATTTGCCGGCGGACGTAAAACAGCCTTATGTTGGGGAGTTCGCCTTTGCGCACAAAGGCGGGATCCATGTAGATGCCGTACTGAAAAACCCGCAGTTGTATGAGCACATAGACCCGGAGGCGGTGGGAAACAGAAGACATTTCCTGATGTCCGATTTGGCGGGCACGGCGCACATCCAAGCCTTAGAAGGCTTTGGCATTAAGAAAAGGGAGTCACTTGCCAGAGTGGTGCTCAATGAGATTAAAAGACTGGAGCATCAGGGTTACTCATTTGAAGCAGCCGATGGATCGCTCGATTTGCTGGTGCGAAGCATTAAGGGTGAAAACACAGCGATATTTACTTTAGCGGAATACAGGGTTGAAGTGACTCGAAAGGACACTCTCGCCCCGGAATCATGCGCCATCGTCCGAATCAGCGTAAACGGAGCGGAAGTCACCAAGATGGCCTACGGGGATGGTCCCGTAAACGCGATTGATTCCGCGTTACGGGCTGCCTTAATCAGCAAATATCCGGAATTGGGGGATTTAAGATTAGAGGACTATAAAGTCAGGATCATTCCGGGGCAAAGGGGAACAGCAGCGAAGGTGAGGGTTCTCATCGAATCGAAAATCGGGGAGAAAAGATTCGGAAGCGTAGGAGTGGATGAAAATATTGTGGATGCTAGCTGGAAGGCCCTGGTGGATAGTTTCAGCTATGCTCACTCGCTGATCAAAGCAAGGAAAGTCAGTAAGCGATGATTGAAACGAACCCCGGAGGGGCGAAATACCCAGCGGTCTATAGGAACAAGAGAACCGCTCTAGGAGTCAGGAGTTCGACCCTGCTACCTCGGAGGCGGTAGCCAATCGGGTGCCCTGCCTCCATAACTTACCGCCTACCCAGCAGTCTTCGACTTCCGTAGAGCGAGAGGACGCCAAACCCCCGACGGTACGCTTCAGTTGCCAGACCATCTTTCATGGGGCCTAATATAAGACACGCCGTAGTGTGTCAGTCCTTGCCCAGGGTTGCCTTCGTGGTGTGCAATGCGGCCCAGGACGAAAATGTTGCCGGAGTCCTGCTTGTAAGGCACAGCAATCTCCACCAAGTCATCCACCGCGTAACATCTTTCACTTTGGAAGCTAAAGCCGCTACGCGACAATTTCTCGGTCATCACAACTTCTTCTCCCCATTGCAAGCTGCGGACGCAGGCGGTGAATTTCAGGCTGAAGCGAATCTCCTTACGCTCATCTCGGGTTCTCATAGGCGTCTTGCTGGACTGCCGTTTCGGAGCCGGTTGAACTGAAAAGGGGATTTGTGCCTCGGAAACCATACCCTGCGCTTGTTTCCAAAGCATACCATGCGCTTCTTTCCAAAGGCTCAAGTCGCTGCAGTTTCGACAAGGCCGTGGAAGGTACTCATTCATCTGAAAAACCAGAGCCTCGATCTCATTCAGGTAAGCTAATTCCACAGTATGACAGCGCGGACATTCCAGCAAAAGACGAGCCACTGCCTTCTCGGATTCGGAAAGGGGTGGAAATTCAATGTTCCACAGGCTCACGTTTTTGTCCAGGAACTCAATCCCATACGCGGGGCCTTCTGGTTCCTCTCCCATGAATCCCACCAGACGCGCATCCGCTTCCTTGCCGGTTTCCAGGCAACCAACGTTAAACGTTGCGTAGGGAATAATCTCTTGGCCTAGAAGTATCTTTGCCCCGTGACGGCTGAGGAGAAGGGTTCGCGTGTTCGTCGTGCATTCTCTACCCATCGCGAACGTCCCCGAAACTCGGACAGTCAGTTGCAGGGAAATGCGGTCACTCCGGCGCACGGGTAGTCTCCTCAATAGGCAACGATTTCATGGAAATACCTTCCTCCATTCTATATCTATTGTCACTCTTGTCCAAATTAGCTTTTGAGCGGCGGGGGTAGAACTCTGCTACGGTTTGCGTTGAGAAGACGTAAATCGCAGGGAGGACCAC
>JACQSY010000146.1 GCA_016211085.1 Acidobacteriota bacterium
AATACATCGAAGTGTTTTATAACCGTCAGCGGAGGCACTCGTCGTTGGGCTATGTCAGCCCAGCGGAATTTGAAGCCAGCGCTGCTTAACAATGTGTTCATAAAATTAGGGGAAGATCATCGATGATTAGAGAGTGTCCCGCTACAACGCACCTCCGATATAGCCCATCTCTCCTCCTTTCCAGAAAAAGTATGATCCAGGAGGTTTTTAAAGCGGACATTTCATTTGTTACCCACCGGACCTATCATTTGCTAACGACACCGCGCGGCTGGTTTCATTGACAGGTCTGAGGCTGTGTGCTAGTGTCCCGTCTCTGCGGGACACTAGTGTGTCTTCGCGTTAGAATAGCCTTTAGGAGGAGTGCTTGATGAGAAACGGGAGACATCTCTTTACCTCGGAATCAGTCACCGAGGGACATCCGGATAAAATCGCCGATCAGATTTCGGATTCCATTCTGGATGCCCTTATTGAGCAGGACCCTTTAAGCCGCGTCGCCTGTGAGACGCTGATCACCACGGGGCTGATCGTTATTGCTGGAGAAATCACCTCTCGCGCTCAAATTGAATATCCTGAGATAGCCCGTCGAACCGTTCGAGAGATTGGCTACACCCGAGCCAAGTACGGTTTTGATTCCGAAACCTGCGGCGTTATTTGTTCGATTGACAAGCAGTCCTCCGACATCGCGCAGGGCGTGGATATCGGCGGGGCCGGCGACCAGGGTCTGATGTTTGGTTACGCCTGTAACGAAACAACTGAATTGATGCCCATGCCGATTCTTATGGCACATCGTTTGACACGCCGCTTGAGCCAGTGCAGGCGCGAACGGATTCTGGAATGGCTGCGGCCCGACGGCAAGTCCCAAGTCACCATCGAATATGACGGACACAGACCCGTGCGCTTTGACACCGTGGTGATTTCCACCCAGCACGGCCCGAATGTCTCCAATGAGGAGATTCGCGCCGCGGTTACGGAACATGTGATCAAAGCCGTGCTTCCTTTGGAACTCATTGACCGCCGGACTAAGTTCTACATCAACCCGACCGGACGTTTTGTCATCGGTGGACCCCAAGGGGATTGCGGCCTTACGGGAAGAAAAATAATTGTGGACACCTACGGAGGAGTGGGGAGTCATGGGGGCGGCGCTTTTTCGGGAAAAGATCCCTCCAAGGTAGACCGCTCCGCCTCGTATATGGCCCGGCACATAGCCAAAAACTGTGTGGCAGCCGGGCTGGCTGAACGCATTGAAATTCAGTTGGCTTACGCGATTGGGGTGCCGGAGCCGGTCTCCATTATGGTGGACACGCATGGCACCGGACGGGTAGACGAGACGACCATCGCTGAGTTGATCCGGTCTCATTTTTCATTGACCCCTCAAGGTATCATCGAGTCGCTGCAGCTCAGACGCCCGATTTTCCGCCGCACGGCAGCTTTTGGCCACTTCGGCCGCAATGAGGAAGGATTTACCTGGGAAAACACCGACAAAACCGAGCAGCTGAGACGGGCGGCAGGGCTTTCGCAGGCGGATGTGGCCGTGGGATAAAACTGCCGGTCGCAACCATACCACGTGACTGGCTGGTCTTTCATCTCTTCACCCAAGTAGAAATTCTTTGTTGGAGTTAGAGCAAGAGTATGGAATACGAAATCAAGGATATTAGTCTTGCTGAAAAAGGTCTCAACCGGATCGAGTGGGCCGACCAGGCCATGCCGGTGCTGCGATCCATTCGTCAGCGGTTTGAAATAGAAAAGCCCCTGCGTGGCTTGCGCATTTCCGCCTGCCTGCACGTCACCACGGAAACTGGAAATCTGGCCCGGGCTTTAAAGGCCGGAGGTGCCGAGATCCGGCTATGTGCTTCCAATCCGCTGAGCACCCAGGACGAGGTGGCAGCTTCCCTGGTAAGAGATTTTGAAATTTCCACTTTTGCCATCAAAGGAGAGGACAGCCAGACCTACTATTCTCATATCCATTCCGCATTAAAGCACCGGCCGCAGATCACCATGGATGATGGAGCCGATCTGGTGACGACCGTTCTCTCCGAGAAAAAGGAGCTGATTCCTGAAATCATCGGGGGGACTGAAGAGACTACCACCGGGATCGTCCGGCTGCGCAGCATGGCTGAAAACAAGGTACTGAAATTTCCCGTGATTTCCGTCAACGATGCCGATACCAAGCACCTGTTTGACAACCGCTACGGAACTGGCCAGTCCACTGTGGACGGGATTATCCGCGCCACCAATCTGCTCCTGGCCGGGACTTCTTTCGTAGTGGCCGGCTATGGTTGGTGCGGACGGGGAGTCGCTATGCGCGCTAAAGGCATGGGGGCTCATGTTATCGTCACCGAAGTAGACCCGGTCCGTGGGCTGGAAGCGGTGATGGATGGCTTTCAGGTGATGCCGCTTCTCGATGCCGCCCGGGTGGGAAGGATCTTTGTGACTTTGACCGGTAACAAGCACGTCATTCGCAAAGAACATTTCGATGCCATGCCGGACGGGGCCGTCATAGCCAACTCGGGCCACTTTAACGTAGAGATCGATATTCCGCTTCTGGAAAAAATGACCCGGCAGAAACGCCGTATCCGCGAATTCATGGATGAGTACCTTCTTGGTGATGGACGGCGCATTTACCTGCTGGGAGAAGGCCGCCTCATCAATCTTGCGGCCGCTGAAGGACATCCCGCTGCGGTCATGGACATGTCTTTTGCCAATCAGGCGCTCTCTGTCGAGTATCTTGCCAAGAACAAAGGCAGGCTGGAAAACCGAGTGTACGTGGTTCCGCGGGAAATCGATCATGAAATCGCCCGACTCAAATTGGCATCCCTGGGCGTCAGCATCGACTGCCTCACCGGCGACCAGGAAAGCTACCTGAGCTCCTGGCTTGAGGGTACCCAATAAGCCGCTCCCCGAAGGCTGCTCTCGAAGTGGCGCCCTACCGGGCCGGTAATTTCTCTCTATCCCTCACTCGATTATTGATATGATCACAGAATGAGGTATCAAGGGTACCAGCTCACCATTGGTCCCGCCCTCACGCCGATGGTGAAGTATCTGGTGATCGCCAGCGTCATTGTCTTCCTTCTGCAGCAGATCGGGCCGGGTAGCGAGATGACGCTTTTATTCGGCCTCTCACCCTACTTTGTTTGGAAGCGTCTCTATATCTGGCAGCTGGGCACGTATCTATTCCTGCACGGCAACTTCTGGCACATCTTCTGGAATATGTTCGCGCTTTGGATGTTTGGGTCGGACCTGGAACGTCACTGGCGCAGCCACGAGTTCTTGAAATTCTTTTTTGTAACCGGCTGCGGTGCCGGATTGCTCTCGATACTCTTTGATCCCTTTTCAGCAGTGCCGACCATTGGAGCCAGCGGAGCGATTTACGGAATCCTCATGGCCTACGGTATGATGTTCCCGAATCGACTCGTCTACCTCTATTTTCTTTTCCCGGTTAAGGTCAAATATTTTGTGGCCGTGCTGGGCGCTCTGGCTTTTCTTTCAGCGCTGAGCGCCCCAGGGAGCACCATAGCTCACATGGCGCACCTGGGAGGGATGTTGTTTGCCTTCCTGTACCTGAAGGGCTGGCTCACAACGGGAGGAATTCGACGCAGCTATCACCGCTGGAGGATGAAACGATTGCGGCAGCGCTTTAAGGTGTATGAAAGAGACCACCGCGACGACTTCTGGATCCATTGAGCCAAAATCCAGCGCTTTTCGTCCCAAGGCTGCGTATTTTTTACTCCAAGTTTCTGCTAATATGAACTCATTCCGGGAGGAGAGTGACTCAATGCGGTGGTCTCAGGTTGAAAACCGGTGGAAACTTGTGTCCGGTTACCTTACCGGTCAAAGCGGCCTGAATGCCCACCCCATCACCCTCATTATTGAAAACACTGCCAAGTGCAATCTGAAATGCCCCATGTGCCCGCGCGAATTCGGATATTATCCTCCGGAGGATTTCGACCTGGATCTCTTTAAGCGGATTATCGACGAAGTGCGGAATCATACCGAGTTGGTTTTTCCGTGGGGCGGCGGCGAGCCGCTCATGAATCCCGATATTTTCAAGATGATCGAGTACTGCAAAGATGCGTGTATCTATACGGTGGTTTCCACCAATGCCACGCTTCTCAACGAGGAGCGAAGCCGCAGCCTGCTCCAGTGTGGCCTCGACAATCTGATCATTGCGTTTGATGGCACCACGCCGCAGGTATATGAGAAGTATCGCAAAGGCGCCAATTTTCATAAAGTTCGAGCCAACATTCTGCGTTTTCTCGAGATTAAAAAAGAGATGGGTTCGGACCTTTTCGTGGTGCTGCAAATGGTTCGGCTCCCCGAGAATCAACACCAGGTCCGTGAATTTCACCGGATGTGGAGTGTGGACGGCGTCGATGAAATCCGCATCAAAGAGGATGAGATCGTGATTCCGGAAGTGGCTCTGGAGGAGCGTATTCATCACAAAAAGCGCCGCCATCCTTGCTATCAACTATGGCAAGGGCCCGCAACGATTAATTACAAGGGTGATTTTTTCCCTTGCTGCCACACTTGGCAATCGGAGCCTATTGGCAACGTGAGCCAGGATTCAGTCTTCAATTTGTGGAACTCAGACAAGATGCAACGCATGAGGGCGGCGCACTTGAGAGGTGATCTGAGCGATTACCCCGACTGCCAGAACTGCCACGCACCCAATCCTCGTCTACCAGTCATCCTGGGCAGCTTTATGGTGGATATGTTCAAGATCCGGAAATGGATTCCCAAAATGGAAAAAATGGCTGTCTTCTACAAAGTCCCGCTGTTTTTAGACAGGTGAAGGAGAGAGCGATGAATATATTGCTGGTGAGAGCCAAGCCCACTTTCATGGACATGATCGTCGGCATTCCCATCGGCCTGGTCTACATTGCCCCGGTTGCCGAAAAGCGAGGGCATCACGTGGAAGTTCTTGATCTGGCACTGGAACACACCGCTGAGCCGGTACTGAAGGCCAAGCTGGCGGAAAGAAAATGGCACCTGGTGGGCCTGAGCTGCATGACTGCGGAATTCGAAGGCGCGGAAATTGCCGCGCGGCAGATTAAGGCCCTTCAGCCCGAAATCCGGATTGTCTTTGGCGGCCAGCACCCCACGATTGTGGCCGATGAGGTCATGGCCAAGGAGTACTGCGATTTCGTCTGCATGGGTGAAGGAGAGGAAACCTTTGGAGAGCTCCTGGACGCTCTTTCGCAGCCAGCCGATCTGTCGCAGGTGCGCGGGCTGGCCTACAAGGACAGCCAAGGCCGCATCTTCAAGAACCCTCCGCGCCCCTCGATTCAGAACGTGGATGCGCTCGATTTCCCCGCTTACCACCTGATTCAGGTAGATCGTTACGTGGAAGCTGAATCAGCGCGATACACTCCAAAGTACAAACGTGCCATTCAGATTTTTACCAGCCGCGGTTGCCCGTGGCACTGTACTTATTGCCACGATCTTTTCGGCAAGACGTTTCGTCCCAGAAGCGCGGAAAATGTGCTGGCTGAGATGAAGCTGCTTTATGAAAAGTATCAGGTCCAGGAATTCATGATCGAAGACGACATCTTCAACTTTGACATGGATCGATCCAAAAAGATCTGCGATCTGATTGTGGATTCGGGAATGAAAGTGGGGCTCCAGTTCGGCAACGGGGTACGATTGGAGCGCCTGGACGAGGAACTGATCCGCAAATTGGCCGCTGCCGGAACCCATCACATGGCGATTGCGATTGAATCCGCCAGCCCCCGCGTCCAGAGACTCACCAAGAAGAACCTCAAGCTTCACATGGTCAAAGACGTCGTGCGGTTGACCAATAAGTACAAAATCAACACGCTCGGTTTCTTCATGATTGGTTTTCCCAGCGAAACCATTGAAGAAATCAAAATGACCATTCGTTTTGCCTGCCAAACTGACCTCGACGAAGCTTTATTCAGCATCGTGATCCCTTATCACGGGACGGAGTTGAGCCGTCAGGTGCTGGGCTCCGGTTACTATGATCCGAATAGTTCTACGGACCACCTGAAAGAAGTGGTCAAAATAAGGACGCCGGAATTCGACTTTGAGACACTCCGCAAGCTGCAGAGGCGAGCCTATTTGATGTTTTTTCTGACGCGTTTTCGGTTTGTTAAGATGCTCCCGAAGCTCTTCAGCATACGTTCCAGCAAGAAGTACCTGAAAGCCATCGAACGCAATTTCCTGCCGCAAGCCCTTCAGGGAGAGGCTTCGCGGGTCAACTGACAAAATGTATCGTTATCCGGAATTTCCTGACCACGTATACGTGGAGTTGACCAATATCTGCAATGCCCGTTGTACTATCTGCGCCACGCCGGCGATGAAACGCAAACGCGAGATCATGTCGCTGAACCTATTTAGAAAAATTGTGGATGAGTGTGGCCGCCATGGTGCAAAAAAGCTTCTGCCTTTTCTTCACGGTGAATCCCTTCTGGTTCCAGGTATTCTCGATTATTTTCGCTATATCCGCGGCGCCGCTCCCTATACCCACATCAACCTGACCACCAACGGCTCGCGCCTGGATCATGACGTCACCGAGGGTTTGCTGCAGGAAGATCTCCTGGACAGCCTGATTGTCTCAATTGACGGCGGCGATAAAGAAACTTTTGAAAAAATCCGGCTCGGTTTGAGATACGAGGAAGTGCACGCGAACATTATCCACTTTATTCGGAGGCGAAACACACTAGGCAAATCCAGGCCCCGTGTATCCATTGCTATGGTGACGGTCCATGACAATAAGCATTCCCGCGATCGGCTTCGCGAAGTCTGGAAAGAAGCGGATGAGGTTCGCTTATCAGTTTATTTCAACTGGGCGGGCAAGCTGAACGGCGAGAAACGGAGCAGGCATAAAATCAACTTTTGCGAGCGTCTTTATCACTACATCACCATTCTTGCCGACGGCCGGGTGGCCATGTGCTGTTTCGATTCCGAAGCGGAATACGCAGTGGGAGATTTAAATTCCCAAACCATACACGAAGTGTGGCATTCTAAATTATTACGGGAAAAAAGGAGGGCTCTTTACGAGCGTGATTTCGTCAAGATGAAACTTTGCGCAGGATGTGATTACTTGAATCACCCGGCATGGGCCGGACCGCTGGTGCGCCTGCGCCCTTACGTTCGTGAAAGTTTTCCTCAACTGACAAGCGCGGCTGAGAATCTTTACAAGAGATGGCTGATGCGATGAATGGGGTGACTTTGCTTGAAGAGGGCCTGCAAATCCAGACTTTGCTCTGGACGCGACGCGTCGCGTCCGATCTCGGGAAAATCATCTTGATTTACCCGGTGACGGGGATGGATGTCTTCGGCATCAATGTCGGATTGCCGCTTTCCTGTCTCTACCTGGGTACGATGCTGGATCAAGCCGGTTATCGAGTTGAGATTCTGGACGAACGGATTACAGCGACCTTCGAGCAGGACCTTGCCGCATCCTTGCGTCGGGAACGCCCTGTCCTGGTGGGGATCTCCAGCATCACCGGCATGCAAATCCGGGGCGGATTGAAAGCAGCCGCCGTGGTACGCAGAATCGACCCGACGCTGCCCATCGTCTGGGGAGGAGTTCATCCCACGTTGTGTCCGGATTCCACTTTAAAAGATCCCTTTTGTGACATCGTCGTACTGGGAGAAGGGGAGATTACGCTGGTGGAGTTGGCTGACTGCTTGCGCAGCGGCGCAGCGCTGGCCGGTGTCAAGGGTATCGGTTATAAGCAGGGACAGCAGCTGAAATTCACCTCCCGCAGGGCCATGATCGAGGACCTTGATACCATACCTCGGCCCAATTACGACCTCCTGGAAATGGAACACTACTTTACGCGTGCTCCTTCCACGGATCAGCCGCAACTGCAAATCGTGACCAGCCGTGGCTGCCCTTTTGATTGCGAATTTTGCTACAACCTCAAGTTCAATGACCGCCGCTTTCGATATAACTCAGCCGAAAGAGTGGTGTCCGATATCCGTTACCTGGCGGATCGCTATAAGATCGAGGCCGTATTTATAGAAGACGATTATTTTTTCGGTCACCCGGGCAGAGTGGAAAAGATTTGTGATCTGCTGCTGCAGGAGAACTTGGATCTGTTGCTCCAGGTCCCCTGCCGTATCGATTATCTTTACCGCCAGTCGGATGAAATGATCGACAAGCTATACCGCGCCGGGTTCAAGGAACTTTGGGTGGGCGTGGAAACGGGATCTCCCGAGCGTTTAAAGGAGATTTTGAAGCGCACCACGCTGGAGCAGGTGAGGGAGGTTAACCAGCTCCTGGCCGAATCAAACGTCTATGTCAAGTATGGCTTCATGGCGGGGTTTCCCAAGGAGGAGCGCGCGGAAACTCTGCAGACGGTCGACTTCATGTTTGAGCTGCTTAATTCCAACCCCAACGCCGGCGTGGCGCCGGTGGCCATCTACACGCCTTACCCCGGCACCACCCTTTACGACAAAGCAAAACTGGTTTACGGCATGGAATTTCCCGATACACTGGAAGGTTGGAGCTATTTTCATTTCGGAGAAATCAACAATCCCTTCCTGTCATCGCGGCAGAAAAAATTCATCAGCAAGGTGAATGTGATCAGTCGTTTCTTTGAACGACGCGCTTTCGAACGCTTTTGCAACAATCGATTCAAGCCAGTGCTGATGACGCTTTACAGCCTGTACTATCGTTACCTTCGATTGCGATTGAAATGGCGCTTCTTTCAATTCATGCCCGAGATACCCTTGATTCGATTCTTTGAAAAAGTCTACCTTCAGCTCTTCCATCAGGCGCAGCTTTCAAAGCTGTCGAAAATAAAAGAGTCCTGAGGTAGACTGTCGCTCCGATGCTGCACACCGTAAGGAAAAGCGCTGGACAAATGGCACCCTGAAAGGCCAGCCTGTGAGGTGCCGCCGGCTTTCTTGGGCAGCGAGCAGACGTTCATTGACGATTTCCTCGCTTAAGGTTCCAACTGATGTCGCTTCGTTCCCGCCCAAATCTCCTTCTCCTGTGCGTCGTGGTTTTTTCATCGATTCCCTTCTTGAACCAGGCGTTTCATATCGATGATCGCATCTATCTGGAAATAGCTGAAAACATCATTCGCAGGCCGCTGTATCCTTACGATTACGCACCTGTTTTCGAAGGCCTGAAGTCGCCTGACGCCGCTAGTCATAGCCACCTCCCATTGACTTCCTATTACCTGGCCGCCGTCAAAACCCTCTCCTCCGCACGACAGGAGTGGGTTTACCACACGGCCTTTTTAGTTTTCCCCTGGCTGGCGGCCCTGGGCTTCTATGATCTGGCAAGGCGTTTGACCCGCTTTCCAATGCTGGCCACGCTGCTGCTGATTTTTTCCCCCGGTTTTTTTGTCCTCAGCCACACGCTCATGACAGAAATACCGCTGCTGGCATTATGGGTGTTCACGTTCTCGCGTTTTGTCAGGATTGTGCTAGGCGAGGCGACACGCAGAGACTGGATCTTTTGCGGACTGGGTCTCGCCGGCGCAGCTTTTATCTCGGTGCTTTCGGCCGGTCTCCTGTTGCTCATGCTTGCCTTTTTTCTTAAGGTCCGAAGCACCGGTCACAGCAACTTCCCGGCAACCGCTTCGCGGCTCTTTCTCATTCCGATTGCAATTTGGGTGCTCTGGTTTGCATTCTCCTCATGGCACTACGATCGCTTCGTCTTGGTCAACACCCTGCGCCATCTCACCAAGAGAGGCGGTCTTCAGGAGATGGTTTGGACACAAAACACTTTCAGTTTTCTCTTGAATGTGGGTGGCGTTATCTCGTTTCCACTTTTCGCCTGGATTTGCTTTGCCGGCGCCATCAGCGCTCGTTTGATGATCTTGCTTCTGATGCTCGTTCCCATTCCGTTTTACGTTTCCGTACCCGGTTGGAACTGGATGGAAATTTTTCTTGTGGGAGCCTTTCTTTCTTCGGGTTTGCTGACGATGTGTGGAGTATGGCGTGCCCTCCCTCCCGTGGAACTCAGGAGGGCGGGAGACCTAAGCCAAGTACTGAAACTGTGGTTTTCTGGCATTTTCATCTCCTGCCTGATTCTTTATTACAGCGGATCAGTACGCTATTCGCTGTTAGCCTTTCCGCCGGCGATCCTCCTTGGTGTGATGGGGTTGGAACGGCGGGCTTCCCGGCGATTTACGCGCTCGATCTTGATACTGTTGCTCACATTGACCGTTCCCTATGCAATGCTGTTAGCGCACGCTGACTACGAGTTTGCGGGCATCTACCGAGAGCTGGACCGCCAGCTGGTGCAGGATTATCGAAACCGCCCCGAAACAGCAGGAAAACGCATTTGGTTTACCGGCGAGTGGGGGTTCCGGTACTACCTCGAGCTTCAAGGCGCTACGCTTTTGACTCGAAACGGGACCGAGCCCCAGGCGGGAGATTTGATTGTTAAGCCCTACATAGCCACTCCGTGGATAACACTTTATGACGGACCCCAGTACTCGTCGCTGCTCGAGCAACGCCCGGCGCGCGCCGGGTCGCCTCTGCGTCTGCTGGATTTTTCTACTCATGCCGGGTTCTACAGCACCGGCTGGGGAATCTTGCCCTTCAGCCTCTCCTTATCAGACAAGCCTTGGGAATGGGTGAATGTCTTTCAAGTCAAGAAGGAATACCGGGGGCCGGTTCCAGAAGAGGAAAAGCATTGGTGAAAGAGCACTGGACTCCCGTGCCTCTCTATGCCGCAAAGCCCTCCGTTTCCGGCAGGGCTGCTTGGCTGCTTCTTGGTGTCGGGTTTGCAGCGGTTTTGCTGGTTCATTTCATCTGGGAGCTTCAAAACGACCGTCCGCCTGCCTGGGACATGGCCCATCATCAGCTGATGGGATGGAAATATTTGGAGGCAGCTCAGGCAGGACGTTTGCCTGAGGAGTTCGCCAGTATTTCCAGGCATTATCCTCCACTCTATTACTTGATTGAGTCGGCGGTGCTCCAACTTTTTCCCGGCACGCAGTTTTTGGCGCTGCTGTCTAATCTTCCAGCATTGCTGCTCATCGCGTTCTGCACATTTAAGATGGCGGTGATGTTCATTCCCCCCCGGGTGGCATGGGGGATCGGATTGTTGCCCTTGCTCATGCCCATGTCTGCATGGCTGAGTCGTGAGTCACTGCTGGAACCGATGCTCGCCGCCTGGGTGACAGCTGGAGGCTACCTGATCTACCACAGTGAGTTCTTGCAAAAGAAAACGCCGTCGTTGCTTTTCGGGTTGGTATGCGCCGCCGGGACCTTAACCAAATGGCTCTTTCCAGCCTATCTTTTCTTCCCCTTGCTTTACGCTTTTTTCAGATGTCGCGATAAGCGCCGTTTTCTCATCAACGGCCTGGACGGATTGCTGCTGGCGCTGCCCCTGGTCCTTTTTTACTATCTGCCCAATCTGCGATTTCTTCTCGATCTCTATCCGACCACGCCCCAGGATTCGTGGATACCGTGGCGTCCCTACCCTCGGCATGGAGAACCGGGGTTGAATAATTTCTGGGGGTGGATTTATTACCCGCGCGTGCTGGCCTCCTATTACCTTTTTCTTCCTTTTACCGTCGTGTTGGCTTGGTCGGCTTTCCGGTGGGGTCGCAACCGGGATCTCCGCCGGCACCGGCTTCTGCAATATTTGTGGGTGTGGGTTGCCGGAGCCGTAATAATCATGACCTTTGTTACGCCAAAGGACCCGCGATTCATCATGCCGGTGATTACGCCACTGGCAATTCTGGTTTTTGTTTCCTTCCGCAATGATCGTTTTCAATTCCTTTGCATTGTGCTGGCTTTTCTCATTTTTATTGCCGTCAGTTTCCCCCTTCTCGGAGGTAAATTTAAACAGGCATTATTTGTTCCTGGCCAGGATCGCGACTATCAGGGAATTCAGCGCGAGTGGGTGTTCTTTCAGGACCATTATTTTGAGGTGCTGGGACCGCCGCAGCGCGAAAACTGGCGTCTGCATGAGATCGTCGGCGTGGTGCCCCCGAAAGCCAGGGTGGGGTTCTTGCCGGAGCTTTCACACTTTCATTCAGGAGCGCTGGTACTCACCGCCACTCAGTCAGGAAAACAGATCCAGGTATTGCGGCTCGGCAGCACCGATTCTCCCGAGCTTTTGGGACGTGTTTCTTTTGTAGTTGGAAAATCCGGTTCTCAAGGAATATCCTATACCACCCTGTTCAATGAAAAAATCTACGAGCACATCAAGCGACATGGCTGGCCGATAATTGGAGTATGGGATCTGCCCGATCGGAGCCAGGCCTTTCTCTGGCGCAATCCTTCCCCATCTCTGTAGTTGTCCCCGCACACAATGCGGCGGATTCATTGCAAGAGTGTCTTTCCAGTCTCTTACGAAGCCGCCTCGACTGTGTCGAAGTGATCGTGGTGGACGACGCCTCGACGGATCACACCTTGCAGATCGCCTCGCGGTTTGCAGCGGAGTCCAGGCCGGCTGGTTCGCTGGAGATAAAGGTTATTTCACGCAAGAATCGGGGAGGCGCCGCGGCCTCGCGCAACACGGGCACGGCTTCCGCACGCCATCCCTACATCTTGTTCCTGGATGCTGATGTGGCGCTTCCCGAGAATGCGATTTGCGGCATCCGTCAAAAGCTTGACCTGTACCGCCACCGTTCCGACGTGGCTGGGGTCTTGGGTGTTTATTCGACAGAACTTCACTGGAAGAATTTTGTGACCGATTACAAGAATCTTTATACGCGCTTTCTTTATGACGTTACGGAAACCCAAAGCCCGTTTGTCCATACTCCGATTTTCTGCGTGCGGCGTTACGTGCTGGTAGCAGCCGGCGGTTTTCAAGTGGGGTCGCAGACGGCTGAAGATTTTCAGCTGGGCGTGCGGCTGGGATCGCGCGGTTATAAATTCGTGATCCATCGCCGTCTGGAAGCGGTTCACCTCAAGCGCTACGACTGGTGGGGCCTTCTCAAGGAGGATTGGAGACGTATTCGAGACCTCAAGCGAATCCGGGTTACGCGTTCTGAGCGCGTCTTTTATTACCAGGCTCATCGGTGGAGCCGGCTGCTTTCGCTGTTTATTCCGGGACCCGTGATTTTGTTTCTGGGCGTTTCTTTATTCGATCCCTCCTGGTTTCGGCACGCGATGGCTTTGCTGGGACTTTTCTTAGCCCTGAATCTGAGGCTGCTGGCCCATTTCAGGCGCTACCGCGGGTGGCGCTTTTTCGCCACTGCCGCCCTTTTCTTATTTGTGGAAATGTTGTGGGCGGAATTGGCGCTGCTGGTTGCATTGGTGACCTGTCACCGCAATCCAAAGGCCCTGAAGCGTCCGCTTCCCGAGCAGTAACTCCCGGAGAGGCAGAGGAAGCTCCAGCAGATCAGGCCAGAGAGTTCTTTAGAATACGCAGCGCGCGACGGGGATTGAACAGTGAATTGATGCTCATTGCACACTCGTACGTGCATTGACATCCCAGCTCTTTTTGATATTGACGCGCGGATTCCGCTGGCTCAGTCCGCCACAAGGCTGCGAAATCACACGCGAACTCTCTTACATTGCCCATCGATTTATCCAATGTCTCGCAAACGTACACCTCTCCAGTCTCGCTCAGAATCGCAATCAGCTCTCCTGCATAGCATGGAGAAATACGGTGAACTGCTTCCGCAGCCTCGCCGATCAACCGATAAGTCTCCTCCTCTTTTGCGATTACGATGCGGTCTTGCCAGGAGGCGTGGAGCTGATGGGCCCTTCGATAAGCAATGACGTTCTTGGAAAAATCTCGGTAAAGCTGCAAGTCTACTTTCTTGAGGCCCGGATCCAATGGATTTCCGCGTACCAGCGTAATCGTGATGGCGTCCGGACGCAGAACCTCTTCAACAAAACGGTAAAAATCCTCCAAGCTCTGTTGATTGGCAGAGGAAACCGTCAAAGCCACACCTACGGAAAGATTTGGGAAGTAGGGCTTAAGTTTTTTTAATGCAGCGAGAGTCTCTAAAGCTTTGCTGAAGCTCCTGGGATTTTGACGTATCCGGTTATGGATTTCTTCGGGTCCGTCCAGCGAGACGCCCGTGCAGACGCGTGCTCGCCGCACTTTCTTCAGCAGCCGTTCCGCGCGTTCGACGGTCTGATCCACCACAAGGCCGTTGGAGGGTATTTGAAGATTGCGGACGTTTGAGTTGTTCTCAAAGCTCGCTGCGATCTCCGGCAGGTCGGGACGCAGGTAGGGCTCACCTCCGGTGAGAGACACGGACAGGAGATTGGGCAGACTGCGGCTGATCTTATCGATCTCGTCCAGGCTAAGCTCATTCTTTTTCTTATTGAGTTCCTCCCAGTAGAAACAATGGGTGCAGAGCAGATTGCAGCGGGAGGTCACGAAAAAGATCAGGTTTACGGGGAGGCCCCGTTTTATGAAGACTCGCCTTGCGATCGTAAGGTCCTTCAAACTGGGAAGCGTCATCTTTTCAATTCAGCGACGTTGCACACCTGGTTTTTTCAGGTGCGCGTGGAAAGGAGCAAAAAAAGACCTGACGCTCCAAACAAAATGTTCGGGCCCCATGCTGCCAGCAGAGGTGATAGGAGCCCGTTTCCCCCCAGCACTTCAAACACTCCGAAAGCGCCCCAATAGAAAATACCGATCAAGACTCCGATTGCAACACCTTGCAGCGCCCCTTTTTTCCCCATCGTGAATGCAAAAGGAATGCCCAGGATTACCATGACGAAGTTTACCAGTGGGAAAGCTATTTTCTTGTACAGTTCTGTTTTGAGCTGATCAACCTCGAATCCTCCCTGCTGCAGCTGTTGAATGTAACCATAGAGCTCGGCGTAGTTCATCTGGCTGGACCCTTTGACTTCGGTCTCAAAGTAGTCCGGAAACTCGGACGTAAAGAAGTGCTGCTCCTCAAACCGGGTAAAGGGCCGCGCCTCATCTTGGTAGTCTCTGGCCCATCCGGTCATCAGCTTCCAGCCCCGAGCCTTGGAATCCCAAACCGCGCGCGGGGCGTAGATATGTTGGAGAAGGCGGCTTGATTGGATGTCCAGATTATAGATGGAGAGGTCTGCGAAAACTCGGCGGTCGGGATCAAAGTAACTATAGCTGTAGAGACGGTTTCCCTCTCCGAAAATCCACTTCTGCCCTGCCTGATAATGGGTCTGTACCGGGCGGCGTTTGATGACGTTTCTAAACTGGTCCTGACGCTGATTGGCGTAAGGCAGCACGTGGTCCTGAATCACGTAAAGAAACGAGCAAACGGCAAGAGCCAGCACCAGGACGGGTGCCGTAAGTCGATAAAGACTGATGCCGCAGGATTTGAAGGCGACTACCTGATTGGTCTTCTCGAGAATACCAAAGGTGACCAGCGTGGCGATGAGAACCGAAATGGGAACCAGAAGCATCAGGATGTGCGGGAGCAGGAAAATGAAATACTGGACCAGGATGCCGTAGCCGGTCCGATGCGCAAAGATGTCGTCAATCAGCTCAAGAAAAGTAAACAGGTAAAAGAGGGAGATGCAAATCGCCAGTGTGAGGAGAAAATAAAAAAGAAAACTGCGTATCAGGTAAAAATCAATGACTCTGGCTACCCGCACCTGCATCGGCTTTCCATTTTCCAGACGGGAGCGCAACCTTGAGCGGATCCTTCTCAAAAACGCTTGCGTCCGTGCGGCGGCGTGTCGGCCTTGCTCCAGCGCCGCCAGCAAAAGTTCCCAACTGGTAATCACACGAACAACACCTGAGGGATGATTCGCGTGTCGGAGGCTCCAAAAACCGACTGCAGCCAGCAAAAGATTGGCACCCCATACGCCAATCAGGTTTGGAAGGAGTCCCTGCGCGGACAGCTGCGTACCCGTGGCAAAGAGCAGATAGTAGGTGAAAGCAATGGCCAGGCTGAGTACAAAACCATAACCACGGCCGCCCCGATGAGTACTGATCCCCAGAGTGACTCCAAGGACACAAAACACTAGTGAGGCTAGAGGCAACGCTAGGCGGCTTTGGAACTCCACGCTGCTTTTCCGGCGCTCCGCGCCCGAAACGTGCCGCATGTCGCGCCACAGTTCAGCCATGGTCTTGTCCTCGGGACGCTTTGCTTTTACTTTGAACTCAACCTCAGGGAACTGAATAGGGACGTCCCAGGTGCCAAAGCGACCGATGCTGTCTTTCTCCGGCGCACTGCGACTGACCGTATAGACGGCACCGTTCTCGAAGTGAAGCTGCAACCGTCTTCCATCGGGGGGAATTACCACCCGTCCTCCCCGCGAAAGAACTAGCTTCTGTTCGCCGGTCCCCGCAGTGTCCGCCAGAAAAATTCCCCGCCATGAGGAGCTTCGCAGGTCGATATCCTCAACGTAGAGGATTCTTCCTGGCAGATCTTCGTTGAAGACACGAGGCCGAATTGCAGATTGTACAGGCCGCAGCCCGACCCGGTGACGGATTTGCCGCAAGTTCCAATTGCCCAGAGGGAGCAAGACCAAGGTAAATGCAGCCGTCACCAGGGTGACCGCCAGGCCAACTATGAGCACAGGAGTCAGCAGCCGGCTCAGGCCGACCCCGTTGGCACGCAGCGCAGTAATTTCGTTGTCACTGGAAAGACGGCTGAAGCCGATCAACACTCCGATGAGAAAGCCAATCGGAAGCGTAAAGGCCAAAATGCTGGGTAGCAGCGACAGCGTGACTTCCATCACGATTCCTGCAGAGGCGCTCTTGCGGATCAAAGTTTCCGCAAGGCGTCCAAATTCACGCGTGAACACGACAAAGCTCAAAACAATAACCGCAATGAGCGTGGGCGCCGTAATTTCTTTGTAGATGATTTGCTTGAGCTTGGTCATGCGGGTCTTTGCATTTTAACAAAAAGAGCTAATGCCTCGTCTCCGAAGTAGAATAAGGGGGTGATTTTTGTTGATCTGGGACTGGTTGATTTTGGCGAAGCGCTGCGTCGCCAGGAAGCGACTGTACAGGCAATTTATCAGCAGCACCAACCAGAAACCGTCTACCTGGCCGAGCATCCTCATGTTTTTACAGTGGGGCGCAGCGGTAACGAAAAAAACCTGCTGGCGAGCCATGATTTTGAAGGAAGGCCTCTGGCGTTAGTGCGGCTCTTACGGGGGGGGGACGTAACCTATCATGGACCGGGACAACTGGTTGGCTATCCACACCTGGATCTGCAGCGCCGACGCTGTGACGTGCACAAATACCTGCGCCAGTTGGAGGAGGTTTTAATTTTGGCCGCGGCTCGCTTCGGGGTCGACAGCTATCGACGCCCAGGGCTTACTGGAGTATGGACTGATCGAGGCAAGCTGGCGTCTATAGGGGTGGGGATCCGGCGCTGGATCAGCATGCATGGCGTAGCGCTGAACGTGAATACAGACCTCCGCTACTTTCGCTTGATTCATCCATGCGGCTTGCCGGATTGTCCGGTGACATCGCTTCGTGAGCTGACGAATAGCCCTATAGACCTGCAGGAAGCCAAGTCGGCCTTTCAAGAATCGTTTCTGCACGTCTTTGCGGAAGACAGGCTACACCTTCCCTCGACAGTCTCGTCGAGCAGCTGATTCCCGCCTGAAGAAAATCGGGTGAAACGGGTAGCCTGTCCCCGCGGTTCACCTACATGGTTTTGGTTTCGGAACTTTCAGCTTTCATTCGGGGATCGTCCGCTGGATTGACGTAGTGAATTTCAAACGGCCCCTCCCCGTGAACTTGAGTCACAGTTTCTCCATTGGCCCAGATGAAATGTCTCGTCTCCTTGGGCATGATGGAAAATGCGCCCTGCGGCATCGCACGAGCCGCAGTTTCACTGAATTTTTCGCCGACCCCCATCATCAGGGTTCCCTGGAGAACGACAATGGTTTCGTCAGTCGGATGCCAATGTGGAGCCACCTTGTAGCCGTTCGGAAACTTGGCCCGGATTGTGAATGTTCCCGGTTGCATAGGGTCTCCTTGAAGCACGGCTGTTTGTGCCCCGGTAGGCAAGCCGGCCGGTGCAGCTCCCCATTGAATTTGATCCGGAAGGATCAAGGTATGCATGGAGGGTGCCGGCTGCTGTTGCTGAATTCCGCTCGCGCCGGCGGCGTCGCCGAAATAAAGCAATCCAGCATAAGAAAGGGCCAGTAACAGAAAGAATGTAACCACGCGATTCTGTCTCATCATTAGCTCCTTTCAGGGTTAAAGATAGGTGAATAATTAATCTTACCAAATTGCCCGCAGAAAGAGCTATCGGGTCAGTGCCTATCGGGATTCAAGCCGCATTCGATGTGCGCTTATCGCTCTGGCGTAAGAACGGCGCGCTTGGGGAAGGGCGGGGCGAGTTGGCCAGCAAACGTTTAATGTCATAAATCATCCCCTCGCGAGAATAGGAGGAGAATTCCAGAATTCCTGTGTCCATGCGGATGGCGTCTTCGGGACAGGCTTCCACGCAAAAACCGCAAAAGACGCACAATCCCAAATCGATGTCAAAGCGCACCGGATATTTTTCTATTTGAGGATTGGGATGTTCTCCGGCTTCGATAAATATGCAACGGGCCGGGCATACCGTTTCGCACATCATACAGGCGACACATCGTGGAGACCCATCTTCGCGACGCGTGAGCCGATGTAGCGTGCGCAGGCGCGATGCCAGAGGCCGTTTTTCTTCTGGATATTGGTAAGTGACACCCGCCTTTACGTCCCGCGCGGCTCCAAAGAGGTGTGCAATATGCAGAAATAAATTGCGAAACAAATGACCGGCAGTGAGCCTCATTCCCTTGAGGACTTCTGGGAGATAAGTTCGATCCCAGAAGCTCAGTTCCTCAACCTTCTTGATCGGCATCCTTACTCAACTCCGCAATAACAGAATTACCAGACCCGTCACCAGGATATTGGCAATGGAAAGCGGCAGCATGATTTTCCAGCCGAGCTTTACCAGTTGGTCCCAGCGAAAGCGGGGAAGCGTCCAACGCACCAGCAAAAGGACAAAGCAGAAAAAGAACGTCTTTCCGATAAAAGCTCCCACCTGGAGCAACATCACCGCCGTCTGGGAAAGAGGCCAGGAGGTTCCCCATGGGAAGACCCATCCGCCGGCCTGCAGGTAGGGCACCTGCCAGCCGCCAAAAAAGAGTGTGATGATCATGGCCGAGGAGATTACGGTTTCCACGAAGTCGCTGGTCATGAACAGCCCGAATTTCATGCCGCTGTACTCTGTGAAATACCCGATGATCTCCGATTCAGCCTCCGGAATATCAAAGGGAGTGCGTTTGGTTTCCGCCATGGCAGCCGTCGCAAAAAGGAAAAACCCCAACGGTTGCAGAATCACTCCCCACCTGGGCAACCATCCCCCCAAAAGCCGCCCCTGAGCGAAAATCATCTCCTGCAGGTCCAGCGTTCCGTACACCATGATTATGCCTATCACAGTGGCTCCCATGGTGATTTCATAGGAGAGCATCTGACTGGAGGCCCGCAGTCCACCAAGCAAGCTGTAATTATTGTGAGAAGACCAGCCTGCCAGCACGAAGCCGTAAATTCCGATGCTCATCATTGCGAACACATACAGAATCCCGACGTCCAGATTGAGGATTTGAAAGGACACCCTATAGTCGCCAAACTGATAAATCCCTCCGAAAGGAATCACCGCCGCACTGATAATGGCAAAAAAGAGCGCCAAGAAAGGAGCCAGTGTGTGAATCAACCGATGACCCTCGGGGGGTATGAAGTCTTCCTTGGTGAGCATTTTGATGGCGTCGGCAATGGGATGAAACAAGCCCATGACACGCAGACCAAAAATCTCGGCACGGTTGGCCCCAATCCGGTCCTGCATCAGGGCGCTTTGCTTACGTTCCATCCACGAGAGCACGTAGACGAGCCCCATCACGAAATTGAACATAAAAAACGCTTTGCCGAACTGGATCAGGTACTCCATAGCATTCTCACAAGTGCGCCCGAGATCTCACACGGGAGCGGCCGTCACTTCGACGGGCTCTCCAAATGCCCCCAGATCGTCATAACTCTTTCCACGCCATTCCATAAACAGGTCCTCGGGAGTGAGATAAACCAGCGGATATCCCAGGCGCCGCGCCAGGTCGATGAGAATCTCTACATCGGGTCGTGAATCTTCCAGGGGAAGGAGCGCTTGTTTGAAACGCTGGATGCGTCCTTCAAAATTGGTAAAGGTGCCATCTTTTTCCGCGTGGGTCGCCGCCGCCAGCACCGCGTGCGCCTCTGCTGCGCTGGCATTCCAGTTGGTACCCTGGAAAATCAAGTACCCCGCCTTCTTGAGTGCATCGCGCGCCCCAGGATTGGAAAACCCATGCCTGAAAACATACAGAACCTTGATTTCTCCCGAGGCAGTCTTCTCCAGAATGGCGCGCACATCGCCGTTTAATCCTGCCAATTCGGCACCGCGGGTGTTGGGATTTTTATCGGCTCGTACCAGGAAGTCGTCCTGATATCCGTGCTGTTCCCAAGGGTTGCTGAAGCCGATGTTCTCCACTCCCATGAGCTCTACAAATATTTTCTGGATGAGATAAAGCTCCTCGTTTGAAAGCTGAGGGGAAGCGATCACTCCGATGCTGGAGGAACCGAATTTCTCGAGCGCTGATTTAATGGCATTGGACACTTCATCCAGAACTGATTTCCACCCCGTGCCGGCCACCCTCCCCTGGCGGCGCAACTGAGGGGCTTCAATCCGATCCTCATCGATAAACCTGTAGCCAAAACGACCTTCATCGCACAGCCACCATTTGTTTACATAAGGATTGAACCGCGGCTTGAGGCGGTACACTCTCCTGCCCATGCGGCCTCCGGGACGGAGCTGATTAAAGTGAATGCTGGTGTTGCAACCACGGGCACATCCCGTGCAGATCGACTCCTGGGTCCCCAGATACCAGACCCGGCACTGAAAACGGAAATCGCGTTCCAGCAGGGCCCCGACGGGACAGATGTCGATCACGTTTCCGGAGTACTGGTTGTCCAGGACCTTGCCAGGATGAAGATCTATCACCGATCTGTTGCCGCGCTGAAAAACTCCCAACTCGTGGGTTTTGGTCACATGCTCGCAAAAACGCGTGCAACGGGTACACAGAATGCACCGTTCCTGGTCGAGGATAACGTGTGGACCGATGGGATAGGCTTTTTTCTTTTTGATTTTGTTCTCAAGAAAATGGCTGTCGTATTGGCCAAACTCCATATAAAAATTCTGCAGATCACACTCTCCCGACTGGTCGCAAACAGGACAATCGAGCGGGTGATTGATGAGCAGGAATTCGAGCATGGCGCGCCGGGCTTGCTGAACCGGCGCTGAAGTGGTGATTACGTTCATGCCGTCGGTGGCAGCGGTATGGCAGGCGATCTGGAGCTTGGGGAGCTTTTCGACTTCAACCAGGCACATCCGGCAGCTGCCCGCCACGGGCAAGCCGGGATGGTAGCAGTAACGAGGAATGTAGATTCCTAGCTTTTCCGCCGCCTGGATAATGGTGGTACCTGCGGGTACGTTAACAGACTGTCCATCAATGGTGATTGTCGGCATTGGGCTATGGGTTAACAGCTCCTGGCCGTTCTCAAACAGCGGAGCGCGCCAGCGGAGTTGCTGTGGCTTTTCTTTCCTCCACGTCACAGCGGCGGTGCTGGGCATGGTACTCGAACTCCGAATTAAACTTATGTAGGAAACTGCGTACCGGCAGAGCAGCAGCATCACTGAGGGCACAGATGCTGGTGCCGATCATGTTTCCAGCAACTCTCATCAAGTTGGGAAGATCTTGCGAATAGGCCTGCCCTTCGACCAGCCGCGTCACAATTTTTTCAAGCCATCCGGTCCCCTCCCGGCAAGGCGTGCACTGCCCGCATGACTCATGAGCAAAAAAATGGCTGATGACTTGCAGCGCCCGTACCATACAGACGTCCTCATCCATGGCCACCACACCTCCGGAACCCAGCATGGACCCCAGCTTGATCAGGCTGTCGAAATCGAGCGGAACATCAATCTCCTTGGCCGCAAGGACCGGAGCGGACACTCCTCCCGGTATGACGGCTTTTAAGGCCTTGTCGTCGAGCATCCCGCCCCCGTGTTCGTAGATCAGTTCTCTCAACGGTGTTCCCATCGGCAGCTCATAGACGCCCGGCCGTTTCACATTTCCGGAAAGACAGAATAGTCGGGTGCCGCCGTTGCGGGGTGAACCAACTTCGGCGAACCACTTGCCGCCGTTCACTACGATTCGGGGGAGATGCGAGAGCGTTTCCACATTATTGATGACGGTGGGACAGGCGAAGAGCCCCTCAATGGCTGGAAAAGGAGGTCGCAGGCGCGGCCATCCCTTTTTTCCCTCCAGAGATTCCAGCAGCGCCGATTCCTCCCCGCATATATAGGCCCCTGCCCCTTCATGGACGAAAATGTCCAGGGTAAAATCCTTCCCCAGACATCGAGGTCCCAGAACACCTTCACGGTAAGCATCTGCCATGGCCTGCTTGAGGATCTCGGCGGGTCTCACGTACTCCCCTCGAATGTAAATGAAGGCGGTGTGGATACCCACTGCGTAGCAGCAAATCATCATTCCTTCGAGAAGACGGTGAGGATCCCAGGTGAGGATCTGACGGTCCTTGAAGGTTCCCGGTTCGCCTTCGTCGGCGTTGACTACCAGGAATTTGGGCTTCTTGCTCTCCTGGGGTACGAAGGTCCATTTGCGCCCCGTAGGAAAACCGGCGCCTCCCAGGCCTCGGAGGTTGGAGTCGATGACTTCCTGGACTACCTGCTCCGGAGTTAATTCAAACAGGCATTTTCGCGCCCCTTCGTAGCCGCCATGATCGCGATACCAGCGAATGTCGCGCGCCTCGCGCCTGCCGAAATTTTCAGAAAGCAGTTTTACAATCGGCATCTCACTCCTGAGTACATATTCTGCAGGCTAATCCTTCACATTCTTAAGAATCTCTTCCACTTTCTCCCGCGTGAGAGACCCATAGTAATCATCGTCTAGTTGCAGCATGGGCGCTATTTCACAGGCCCCCAGACATTCGACTTTTTCCCAGCTGAACCGGCCATCCTGGCTAACCTCCCCCTCACCAGCCCCCAAACTTTGGTTCAGGTAGCCTTCAATACTTTCACTTCCGCGTAACCAGCAACTGATATTTCGGCAAAGCCGAATATGATGCCGCCCCGAGGGGCGCTGCTTGTAAAGCGTGTAAAAGGTGACCACCTCATGGACGTCGACTACCGGAACATTCAGCAACCCGGCCACGTAGTCTTCAACTTCCGGTGAGATATAGCCGAGTTGCTGCTGGGCGAGATTCAATGCGGGCAGTAGCGCAGCGCGCTTAACTCGGTAGCGCCCCACCATTTCTTGCAATTTCGTCAAATTCTCGGGAGTGTACTCGAAGCTCAACGGTCCAGTTCTCCTCCAATCATATTGACCGAGCCGAACGTCGGCACTATATCGGCAAGTTGAGAGCCGATCAAAATCTTTCCTAAAGCGGCCATGATCGGAAAACAGGGAGGGCGGCAGCGCACTCGCCATGGCTTGTCTGTGCCGTCGCTCACGATGTAAAAACCCAGTTCGCCATTAGCCCCTTCAACTGCGTAATAGACCTCTCCTTTGGGAGGCCGGATGCCATGGCCGTACATCACCACCTTGAAATGATTCATTAACGCTTCAATGTTGGAATAAACCTGCTCTTTGGGAGGTATGCGTGCTTGCTTTGAAGCCGTATAGACGGCGGCATGCAGTCGTTTCTCGGATCCTTGAAGGGTCGGCTCAATCAGCACCTCGTTGGTCAGCAGCCCCAGGGTCTTGCCGATTTTGCCCAGGTCCGCCATTACACTTGGCTCAATGACACGTCCCTCGGGATCTACATTGGTGGGCCCCTCGGGAATGGTATCCAGCGCCTGTTCGACAATGCGGATCGACTGCTCCATTTCTTCCATTCGCACCAGGTAACGATCGAAGTTATCCCCGTTCTCACCGACTGGAATATCAAAATTCATGCGGTCATAAACGAAGTAGGGCGAGGCTTTTCTCACGTCATAAGCCACGCCGCTTGCACGCAAGAAAGGGCCGGTGATTCCGTGCTCAATTGCATCTTCCTGCGCGATGAACCCCACACCTTTCATGCGGTCATAAAAGATGCGGTTGTGGGTGAGCAGATCATCAACTTCTTTAAGCACTGATCGCACTTTTTGAAGCGTGGGCCGGCATCGTTCTGCAAATCCTTCCGTCAGATCTCCTTTGACTCCTCCGACGCGTCCGTAAGAAACCGTCAGGCGGGCGCCCGTGACCTCCTCTACCAGCTCCCAAAGCCATTCCCGAGCTTTGATCATGTAAAGGAATACCGAAAAAGCGCCCAGTTCCATGGCGGATGCGCCAATGCTGGTCAGATGATCACAAATCCGCGAAATCTCGCTCATGATCACTCGGATGTAATTGCAACGTTCCGGCACCTCAATGCCCATCAGTTTCTCAACGGCCGCCGCAAAGCCGAAATTATTGATCAGCGGGGAAACGTAATTCAGCCGATCGGTATAGGGAAAACACTGAGTGTAGGAGCCCGACTCACAATGTTTTTCGAAGGCGCGGTGCAAGTATCCAATTTCTACATCTGCAGAGCGGATGATCTCGCCGTCCAGTTCGACGGCGATTCTCACCGTCCCGTGCATCGCGGGATGGGAAGGGCCGATGTTCAGAAACATCGTTTTGCTTATGGTTTCGGTGGAGGCCATAAGATTTTCTGACTTCAAACCTTCGGGCCAATCAAGGGTTGGCGTTTGGTGATCGGATAATCTTTGCGCAGGGGATGCCCCTCAAACTCAGGATAGAGCAGGATGCGTCGCAAATCCGGATGTCCCTTAAAGCGGATTCCAAACATGTCGTACACTTCTCGTTCGAACCAGTTGGCTCCGGCCCACAAGGATGTGAGGCTGTCGATTTCAGGTTCATTGCCTCCCAGCGGAGCCTTGACTCGCAATCGCTGGTTGTTGGCCAGGGAGTAGAGGTGGTAGACCACTTCAAAGCGTGGATTGCGTTTCCAGTAGTCAACGGCGGTGAGGTCCATCAAATAGTTGTACTGAAGCTCTGGATCGGTTTTCAGCATCCGAGCCACGTCAAGAATGGCAGATTTCGAGATCACCACAGTGTCGTGCCCCAGCTGGGAGTGAGCCTCAATCAACGAAGCGCCGAACGCCTGTTTGATCTTTGCCAGAGTGAGTGTTTCTGTCATAGTTTAAGATCAACCGGTTGACCGGATCAGAGTTCCTGCTTCTGATTTTGAATCTTTTCCTGCAACATCATCAGACCGTGCAGAACCGTTTCCGGGCGGGGAGGGCATCCGGGAATATAGACATCTACAGGTATGATCGTGTCAATGCCGGGAACGCTGGCATAGTCATTGTAAAAACCGCCGGTACAGGTGCACACCCCAAAGGCGACGACCCATTTAGGAGCGCACATCTGTTCGTAGATCGTCACCAGCACCGGAGCCAGCTTCTGACTGATGGTTCCCACCACAAAAAGCACATCAGCCTGCCGGGGCGAGAACCTGGGAAGGCCTGCACCGAAACGATCGATATCGTAGTGCGAACACGCTGTTGCCATGTACTCCATGCCGCAGCATGCCGTGATAAAAGGGTATTGGAAGATAGAGTACTTTCGAGCCCAGCCGATCATCTTGTCCAGCCGGGTGGTAAAAAATCCCATGGTAGTCGAGCCACCGGAAACTATTTCCACTCCAGTGCTCCTTTCTTGACCGAATAATACAGCCCTGACAGCACGACCAGGAGGAAGATAAACATTTCGACAAACCCGAAGAGTCCCAGTTCCTTGTAAATCACCGCCCAGGGAAAAAGAAAGACCAATTCCACGTCGAAAAGAATAAAAAGAATTGCCACCAGGAAGAACTTCACGCCCACACGGCCCCCCATAATGCGCCGAGGACGATTTCCACACTCAAAGGGCATGTCGTGGACGAGACCATGTCGGCGCGGACCCAGCCAATGCGTCAGAGCAATGAAACCGCCGGCGGTTAAGGCTGCAAAACCGATCAGCAGCAACAGGCCAAGATAGTTTTCCATTCTCTAAACCCCAACTGAAAGCGCCTCATGCTACAGAATGTTTATCGAGCAATCAACGTGTTATCAAGGCTTATTATATCAATCCCCCTTCCGGCCCTCGGTCGCGCCTGCCCCGGCACGGCCCTGACCAGGATCAGACGCGTGGACCGGAGGCGGGGAATAGGCGCTCCCGTGGCGGTGTAACGCGCGCTCATTGCCATTCACGCCTCTAACTATGAGCTGCGCTGTCAGAGGCGCGCGAAGCGCCAGCGGAGCGAGCGCTGGTGCGGATTGCAGCAGCAGCGATTGCAGCCGCTCACGTCCTTAGATCCGTCGCTCCAGGAAAAGCTCCGTGTTCTGCTCCTGTTCAATGTCGCTGAAAACTGCTAAGGTGAAAAATATGGCTCCTGAATTGGCCCAAAGGAAAACCAGACATCCATCCTGGCTGAAGGTCAAGGCGCCATTTGGCGAGCAGGTTCACGACTTGAAAACGCTGCTGAGCCGCCTGAGACTTCACACGGTGTGCGAAGAGGCACATTGCCCTAACCTTGGGGAGTGCTGGTCTCACCGGGTCGCGACCTTCATGATTCTGGGAGACATCTGCACACGCGGCTGCCGCTATTGTGCGGTGAGCAAGGGTAAGCCGGTGGAACTGGATGAGATGGAACCGGAGCGCGTCTCGGAGGCAGTTCGCCTGATGGGGCTAAAGCATGTGGTCATTACCTCGGTGGATCGGGACGATTTGGAAGATGGTGGCGCGGCCATTTTCGCAGCGACCGTACGGGCGATCAGAAGCAAAAGCCCGGGCTGCACGATTGAGGTGCTGATTCCAGACTTCCAGGGATCGGAGCAGTCGTTACGAACGGTGCTGAATGAACGGCCGGAAATCTTAAACCACAACATTGAGACTGTGCCCCGGCTTTATCCGCAAGCCCGAGGCGGAGGAAAATATTCCGTCTCGCTCGCATTGCTGGAGGCGTCGCGCCGTATCGCTCCTGAAGTAGTCACCAAGTCAGGAATGATGCTGGGCCTGGGTGAAGAAGAAGAAGAAGTATGGGCGGTGCTTCAGGACGTGGTAAGGCGCGGCGTTCAAATCCTCACGCTTGGCCAGTACTTACGGCCCAGCGCCTGGCATTTGCCGGTAGCCCGCTACTATCATCCCCAGGAATTTCAACGATGGAAAAAAATAGGGGAAGAACTCGGTTTTATACACGTCGAGAGTGGCCCTCTGGTCCGGTCCAGCTATTTGGCGGATCGCCAGTTTGCTTCTTTTAACCGCCCGTTAAAATCCCGGGGATCGCAGGTTCTGGTCCAGCTTCACTAGGTACCCACGGTAACGTTTAGGAACTGGAGTACTAAGACGCAGGTTTTTTGTTTGACAGCAGAGGAGTCGCGTTCTTAAATAATCGGCGTCACCCTACTTTGGAGGACTTGAATGCCTAGATACCTGCCGGTCCAACTCGACGCAGCCAACGAAGATATCAAAGCGGTCTATGATCAGGTGGAAAGGTCGCTGGGTTTTGTGCCCAATTTCATCAAGACCCTGGCTCATAGCGATAACCATCTGCAGCCAGTGGCAGGGTTTTACACGCGGCTCATAGGCGAGACGGCGCTCAGTGAGAAAATCCGCCAGTTGGCCATTCTGAAGACCTGTAAGGTCCAGAAATGCCAGTACACCGTCGCTCAGCACACCGCGCTGGCCAAGAAGGCAGGCTGGACCGATGAACAGATCGCCGCTATGGATAGCTACAATGCGAGCGATTTGTTCACCTATTACGAAAAGGAAGTGCTCGAACTGGCGGAGAGGGTTACGACGGACCCCGAAGAAATTTCTCAGGAGTTTTGGACCCAGCTCGACAACCACTTTACTTCTAATGAGGTAGTGGAACTGATCACTTTTATATCTTTTTATAATATGCTGAACCGCATAATCCTCTCCATACAAATTGAGCCGGAGCCGCAGTTCCAACAACCGGCCAAAGCCGCCGCTCACCGCTGACCTGCGACGGCTGCTCACCTGGCTTTTACCGAGACACTAAAGCGCCACCTGCAGATTCTCTCCCTCCACGCGGACAGGAAAAGTCTGGATCCGGATGTTGGGATTAAAGGTGCATTCGCCGGTGGTGACGTCGTAGGTCCATCCATGCCACGGGCAGGTGACGGCCGTTGCCGACAGCGAGCCCTCCCCAAGCGGCCCTCCCCGGTGGGCGCAAATGTTGTCCAGAGCGTAATATTCACCCTTGAGATGGAACACAGCGATTTGCCGGCCGTTGGCCTCGAAAACGCGTCCCTGGCCGTCCGGAATATCCCCGGTCTTTGCAAGGGTCACAAAATCTGCCATTCACACCTCCGTTTCTTATTTTTTACTTTAGTTACTCGACGAGGCCCTGTCAAAACTCTGGGTCCGCCGGGTTGCGCAAGTGTTTCCCTGGGTGTTTAATGAAAGAGTTGATAAATAACCAGGGTCCGCAAAAATTTCAGGCCATTTTTCTTGACCTGTTCAACACGGTGTTGCACCTCGATTATTCAGTCCTGGACGAGGTGGATTTTGAAGGTCAGAAAATACGCACCACCAGCTGGTTTGTTTATCAGAAGCTTCGGGGGGCAAAAGACGTCCCGTTTACTTATGAGACTTTTCTGGAGCACTTTTTGGCCAGCCAGCAAATGATTACGGAAATGCGCGATCTCGATCTTCGAGAATACCCGTCGCTGGAAAGGTTTCGCATCCTTCAGAGCCGGCTTCGGATGGGCGATCCGGACGCGGCCCAGTTCATGGTCGACGCTCATATGGCCAAGATATCTGAAATGATCCGGCTGCCCGAGGAAAACAAGCGGGTGTTCGATCAAATCAGTCACTTTCCTCTAGTGCTCGCCTCCAACTTTGATCACGGATTGACAGTGCGCCGGGCGCTGGCTCATTTCGGATTGATCCACTACTTCAAGACTGTGATCATTTCGGATGAGATTGGCTGGAGGAAGCCCGCTCCCCAATTCTTCCAAATCGCCCAGGAACGCAGCGGTTACAAGGCCGCGGATTCGCTCTACGTCGGAGATGACGCGCATGCCGACGTCTTGGGCGCGGTACGCGCTGGTTTCCAGACCGTCTGGCTTGTGCAGGATCATGCTACTCCCCCTGTAGCACCCCGATGGCGGATCAAGAAGCTTTCAGACCTGGTCGAACTGTTGGTCTGAAACCTTCTTCCCCGCTTATCATCTAACTCAACATGAGAGCCGTTCCGAAACCAGTGTTGCTGCTGGTGATGCTAACTCCTCTTCTGATTTCCAGTTCGTGCGGCGGCCAGACCATTGCCGAAATCAAGGCGGACCCCTACAAATATGAGAAGAAGGAAGCCCATATTGCGGGTGTGGTGAAGCGGAGCTTTGCCGTTCTTAACATGGGCTTTTATGAACTGGAAGATCCCAGTGGCGCCATTTATGTAATCACCGATGAAGGGGTTCCGGCCAAGGATTCGCGTGTCGAGGTCAGAGGCAAGACTATCAACGCGTTCTCTTTCGCGGGTCAGAACTACGGTACCGTTATCCAGGAAAGCCGCCGCAAGCTTCACAACTGAGGGATGGGCTACCCGTCTCTGCCGCGCTGTTAGTGGAAGTCGAACATCCCCAAGGCTGTCCGAAATCTGAACGCTCCACAGTTCACCTCTCCTTCACTCTTTTTCGTACATTTAAGAGGGTCACACGTTAAAGTGTTGTGAACAGCCTGGCCTTGCCGGTCGACGTTAGATTGGAGTCCATAGGTCGTTGCGAGCAAGGGAGAGTTCATGCCGACCTATCATAGCCTTTCAGAAGGGATTGAGGGGACCAGCCAAGCCATTGAGCGTAGGCCCAAGCTGCTTGAGAGCATGCGAGAGGCGCTGCGTTCACGCCACTACAGCCGGCGGACAGAGCGAACCTACGCAATGTGGGTCAGGCGTTTCGTTCACTTCCACAGATTGCGGCACCCAGCAGATATGGGAGAGGCCGAGATCAATGCTTTTCTCTCCCACCTTGCTGTAAAAGAGCACGTGAGTGCCTCGACTCAGACCCAGGCATTGAGCGCGATTCTGTTTCTTTATCGGTCTGTCCTTGGCACGAAGATTGGTGCTCTCGATGGCCTCATCCGCGCCCGCAAGCCGAAGCGGTTGCCAGTGGTTTTTAATAGGGATGAGGTCCGAGCAGTCATCCATCAGTTGAAGAGCGATCAATGGCTTATGGCTACGCTGATGTACGGGGCGGGACTACGGCTCATGGAATGCTTGCGGTTGCGCGTGATGGACGTGGACTTCTCGGTCAATCAGATTGCAGTGCGCGATGGCAAGGGTGCCCAGGACCGGCTAACCATGCTTCCTCAGTCTGCCAAGCAACCCTTGACGGACCACCTGAAAGGCGTCCGGGCCATTCATCAACGTGACTTACAGGATGGGTATGGTCGGGTTTTCATGCCGTATGCTTTGGCACGTAAATACCCAAACGCAGCAGCGGAGTGGGGCTGGCAATATGTTTTCCCTGCGCAACATCGGTTCGTCAACAAGGAAAACCGAACGCAAGGGCGTCATCACGTGCATGAGACCGTGTTGCAGCGCGCCGTGAAGGAAGCCGTCCGCAAGGCGGGAATCACCAAGCACGCGGGCTGCCACACCTTTAGGCATTCCTTTGCGACTCACTTGCTGGAGAACGGCTACGACATCCGAACGGTACAGGAATTGCTGGGACATAAGGACATCAAGACCACGATGATCTACACCCATGTGTTGAATCGTGGCGGGAAGGGCGTGCGCAGTCCTGCGGACACGTTGTGACCTGTGAGCGCCTATGGTATCTTACACGGAACAATATAAGAAGTTCCCTAGTAACCAGGGATTTACGCTTCAAGCTATGCTGGGATCGAACTTTGCGGAGATTCCACGGAGCCCTGAAAAGGTATCTTATACAGCAAAACTGCTCCGCCAAGAGGTCTTACACGGAACAGCATAATACATAGTTAGCCGGCAAGAGCTGAATGACCATCGATTTGAGCGAAATCACTTGGGCGGCGGTCGCGGCGGTCGCAACCCTCGCGGCAGTCGTCGTTGCGCTGGTTCCAATCTGGCGTGACGCACGGCGCCGAAAGGCGCATGCCAAAAGCCTCAGAATCCGCCTGTGCTCGAAGCTCACCCTCTTGCGGCCCAGCCTCGGCCGGGTTGTGCAGGGCGGCCTTACCAATTACCCGGCGGCGGTCCTCACGAGGGAGGAGTTCCGTGAGACGGTTCGTTCGATTGGTGCCATGATGCAGGAGTCATCCGTTCTGAAGCCGGGGGAGCAAGATCGGCTCGGCATGGCATTTGCGAACCTGGAAATGACCGCAGGGCTCTACGACACCCGTGAGCTGACCGTGGACAGCGCCAAGAACGTCCTGGAATTGATCGACGAGGCAGTTTCCGCCATGGAGAAGTGCGGCCTACTGCACCGCCCCGTTCAGGCGCCCTGGGAAAACAGTGGGAAGGAACAAAGCAGCCGAGCTGGCTAACCCCGCAGTCGAGCAGACCGCTGGCTCGCATTCGCTCGCCGCGGCTGCTCACCGCGAGCGTTCGGCTTTCGCAGAAAGCAGGTGCGCAATAGAACATGCAATTTGGTGATCCGAAGCGCATTACGCCCACGGTGATAACTGTCACCGTTGTTGCCGCCCTAGTTACGATCGTTGTCTTTGCCTGGCGGCATATCCCGCTCCAGAAATGCATTGTCCTATTCCTCAGCCTTGAAGGTACAGGTTTTCTGGCAGGTGCCTTTTCCGCCTCAGGCCAACTGCCCCCACAGGGAAGTCTCATTTCCCGTATCAGGTCATTCTTTGAGCCACAGCGAGCAGTGCCGGTGCATTATAGCCCTGCATTGTTTTACGGTGGTCTCCTTCTGCTCGCTACCCTCTGTGCCAACAATAGTGAGACACCTGCCTCCCCGTAAATTACAGTAGGAGGGTGGGCAGGAGAAAGGGAGTGAGGAAGACGCAAATTGAGGGAGAAGGAATCGGGCTGGTAGCCCCGCCGCGAAGTGGAGACGAGC
>JACQSY010000143.1 GCA_016211085.1 Acidobacteriota bacterium
AGTGTCGCTGCAAACGGCTTTCGGAAGCCCGGGGGACGAAGAGTCAGCTGAAAAGATAGATGCCGCCTGATGCGCAATGACCAATTTCAAAAAACCGGCGAGTCCCGATTCTAAAAAATGGGACTTTCCGGACGAAAACTAATTAGGCGGCGCCCCTTCGTGCACAGCGGAAGCCCCAGACTGCCAAGCCCGCCGTGACGGCGAATGCGAGGAAAGACCACCATACAGGTATCGCAAACGTGCCGACGTGCGCGGGCAGGCCCCGGATGGCCCGCGTCAACTGGGCAAGGGCAATGAGCCCGAAAACAGTGCCTGACACTTGCTCGTAGCGGATCATATGTCGCTCCTGAGGGACGGCTGGCTAATGCTCGGCGTCACCTGGGGCGAACGAGCGCAGCGAGTGAGCCGGCAGGTGGACGCCGTTGTTAGGCCGGTTCCTGCATCTTAATAAAATGACTCCAGTTTGCACAACACCCTGGCTGAGGGTCGGGACATTCCTGTGCACTGGCAGCATCGAACCACCCCCGAGTGCGGTTGCAGATTGCACACACGGTGAGCATGACTGGTACTTCTACTAGTAGCCCTGCTCCAGTTGTTATGCCGACCCTGATTCAAGCGAGGACCCGTTGAGCACGATCTTGCCTATCACTCCTCCCTTTCCGAGCAACTCGTGCGCGCGCCTCGCCTCGGCAAGGGGAAATCGCTGCGCGATGAGCGGCTTGATCTTCTTTTGTTGGAGGAGGTCAAGCAAGGCGGTCAAATCCTGTCGAAACCATTCGGGCTTCAGCCGTTTGAGCGTCTGGATGCTGTAGGGGACCACGCGTTTGCGGCCCGGGAAAAGCCAGCCGGCTGCGATGTAGAGCCCGAAGATGGCGGTTCCACGAAAGCGTTGACGACGACCCGGACGACTTGAAGTCAATCCCTCCCCGCGTATCGAGGTAATGAGGCCATAGCCCACCACCCTCCCGCCAGGACAGAGAGACTTGCGGGAATGCCAGAGATGGGTACCACCGATGGGGTCAAAGACGGCGTCCACGCCCCCACTCGTGAGGCGGTGAATTTCCTCCACGAAGTCCTGATGGTGGTAATCAATCGGGATACCACCCAGGTCGGAAACAGCCGAGGCCCCTCGCGATGAACAGGTGCCGTACATCTCCAGCCCGGCGAGGCGCCCAAGCTGCAACAGTGCCGTGCCGACCCCTCCCGCCGCGCCGTGAATCAACACGCGCTGGCCCGGTCTGACCCTAGCGGAACGATGCAGCATCTGGTACGCGGTGACGTAGTTCAGTACGAGGCTCACAGCCTCGGCGGCGTCCAACCCGGATGGCACTGGGACCAGTTCACGTTCCGGCAGGCAGACGAACTCCGCATACGCGCCGCTGATCGGCATGGCGGCAACGTATTGGCCCGGTTCGATTCCTGAGACACCGCCGCCGAGCCGATCCACGCCGCCGACCAGATCCCAGCCCGGCGTGAACGGCACCCGAGGCGTTTCGGGATGAATGCCCTCGCGCGCCATGATGTCGGGCAAGGCGACACCCGCGCAGAGCACTCTCACGCGCACTTGACCCCGCTTCGGCTCGGGGCGCTCTTCTTCGAGCACCTGAAGTGCATCAGGCCCGCCGTAGTGAGTGACGATGATGCGCCGTGTGTTTCATACATCATTTTCAACCTTGCCGGTCGCTCGAGCTTATACGGCATAACTGTTGCGGCTCACAAACGGCAGCCGCAGCTTCATTCGAACTGACGCGTTTGCTCACCGGGCCGCCGTCCAGTGCAGTCGCGTGTTAGCCAGCGATGCTCGGTGTCTGCCTGCGTTATACGCTTCAGACACCCACACAGTCTGGAGGTTAGCCTTGAGACGGTCAAGAGACTGATTCGATAGGCCCTCGGCTTGCGTTTCCGTAAGCCTTGGCGCTACGTTGCGCTGGGTCGTCGGCGCTCGTGCTCGACACTCGGATCTTCGGTCGTCCACACAACTTTCGGGAAGTGAGAGAGGTTTCTCCATCCAGCGAACACGATAATGGCCAGTCCCCAGAGCGTCGTCAACATGCCCATTAAATTGAGCCGGAAACCAGAACCAGCCCGCAAGAGTTGAGAGGAAGGACATCGAATTGCGTAATCGGTTTAAGCGCTACTGTCTAATGTCCGGCTTCAGCCGCGCGCCATTGTTAGCCTGTGCTGGCCTTATCTCTCTGCTATTTCCTCTTGTAGATCCGACTTCGGTGACCGATGCTGTGAATGATGATCAGACGTTCTTTGCGAACGATTTCATAGATTATGCGGTAGTCGCCCTCGCGCAGCTTGAATAACCCCGCAAGCTCGCCTTTCAATCCCTCTGTTTTGATGGTCTCAACGTTCTCGGCCAGCCACCGAATACGCTGAACTATGCGCCGTGCCACTGGTTGATCGAGCCGCTCCAATTCGCGACTGGCGTCCTTGAGGATACGGACTGTGAACACAGCTACGGGAGCTTGAGACGACGTACCACATCCTCAAACGGTTCTCCCCGTTCACCCTTGACGAGTGCTCGCTTCTGGCGAAGGAGTCGCTTGCGCAGGCTCTGCCGAATTTCCAAACCCTCGTCGGGATCACCTAAGAGTTCCACCAACTTCTGCTCGACCGCCAAGGCGATCAGTTCCTTGAGTTCGTCTTCTGTCATTTGGGCAACGGTTTTGGACATCGTATCTCCTGAAAGTATGCCGCTGATCATTATACCGATTTCTACGGGGAGGCCGCGATCGGCGCGGGGGATACTACGTCTTAAGTAGGCTAACGGTTTGCGGTTGAGCGGCCGTGTTTTTCAGCGGGCCGCTCAACCGCGTGTTATCCGGCCGCGGTTGTTCGAACCAGTTTCACTCAGAACCTCCGGAGGTGCTGTGCTCCATGCACGAGCGTAAAAATCAAGACCTGCTTCTCGGACACTCCGTAGACGAGACGATACGATCTCACGAGCAATTCTCGGATAGATTCGTCGCCGAACTCTGGAACGATCTGGCCTCGTTCAGCAAAGTTGGCAAGTGAAGCCGCTGCTTCCTTAATCTCCTTGACAAAGGCGGCCGCATAGAATTGGGAATCCCGTGCTATAGTCTGCAGTATTCTGCACGTCATCCCACGCGGGACCAGTTCAGATTATTTCTAGAGCCACCACGCCATTCGCTGCTCAGCTTCCTCTTGGGAAATCACCTCTCCACGCTCTGCCGCGTCTAAACCCTTCTGGATCTTCTGACAGACGTAAATGTGGTACTGAATGTCGTCGAGCGAGACGTTGTCGGGAAGTTTTTCAAGAAGGTCGCGAACCTCCTCCTTGGCTGTCTTTATTCGTCCTACCTCCGTTGGCAACACTCTACGTCAAAGTTTCGACAGGGCACGGAGTGCGAGGCCAGGTGAGCGGTTAGTTTGTCCGGATAACACCGCGGGTAGCCTGCGCGCTGGGACGGACCGTCGGGTCCACGCGCTGGTTGAACTAAATCCGCCCTTGGCGAATTGATAAATTCTTTTGTCGCAACGCAACAAAACGCAAATCCGTTCCGGTTCTTAAAAATGTCACCTCGAGCTTGATTTTTTGGGAAAAACGGATGGCGAGTCCGCGTAGCGGCGAGCCATTTGCTAACTGGCGGAGAGGGCGGGATTCGAACCCGCGGTACGGTTTCCCGTACACACGCTTTCCAAGCGTGCTCCTTCAACCACTCGGACACCTCTCCGGAGAGCGGCAATTTAACACAAATTCAGAAACGGCGGCCAAAACCGCCGGGGCCCTCGGTTCTGAGGTCCGCGCGCAAACTGGGTTTCTGGCGGAGGAGGTGGGATTCGAACCCACGTGTCCGGCTCATCACCGGACAACCCGATTTCGAGTCGGGCCCGTTACAACCACTTCGGTACTCCTCCGGCGAAAAGCTCATTAAGAGCGAAGCTTGGTAATCCTGTCAAGGCTGCAATAGGTGCCACAGAGGCGGGGTTGGACAACCCAAACCAAGAAAATCAGTCTCCTTCTTAAAATGATGCGCTCTGGTGGAAAACGGAGCACGACGGGGCGCCTCTATAAAATGGTATATTATGACGTTTTTCAGTATCAGGTTTCGGGCCCTGTGCAACATACTCCTCGAATCATGTCAGGTCCGGAAGGAAGCTGCATTAAGAGGTTCCGTATGTGTGCCGCAGGTCACCCGAAACCTGGCCTTAGGTAAGAGTGGTTCCCTGTAGACGGAAGGTGTCGCTGCGGAACCTCGGGGGTTATGAAGCTTGACGATTCCGTAGTTCTCGCGGCGGATTCTTGATTATGTCGTATCAAGTCCTGGCCAGAAAATGGCGACCCCAGAAATTTGAAGATGTCTTGGGACAGGAACTCGTAACGCGAACGCTTCAGAATGCAATCCGCAGCGGCCGTGTGGCGCACGCATTCTTGTTTTCCGGCGTGCGCGGTGTGGGTAAAACGACCACGGCCCGGATTCTGGCTAAGGCGCTCAACTGCGAAAAGGGCCCAACCCCGGAGCCGTGCGGCGTCTGTGTTTCATGCAACGAGATCGCGGCTGGCAACAGCATCGACGTTTTGGAGATCGACGCTGCATCCAACCGCGGCATCGATAACATTCGGGAACTACGCGAAAACGTCCGCTACCTGACGGCCCGCGATCGCTTTAAGATTTTCATTATCGATGAAGCGCACATGCTTTCCAATGATGCTTTCAATGCGCTTTTGAAAACACTGGAAGAGCCTCCTCCCCACGTGAAATTCATTCTGGCCACCACCGAGCACCACAAGATTCCGCCCACCATCACCTCGCGTTGCCAGCAGTTTGACTTTAAAGCCATCCCCTTCAGCTTGATCCTGAGCCGCCTTCAAAGCATCGCCATCGAAGAAGGCGTGGAGGTCAGCGACTATGCCCTGCGATCCATGGTCTCTACAGCACAGGGGAGCATGCGCGACGCGCAATCGCTGTTGGATCAGACCATTGCCTTTTGCGGCAAGAGAATATCCGATGCCGACGCGCGCGCCTTGCTGGGAGTTGCGGATGAAACGCTGGTGGTAGGGCTGTTGGATGCCGTTATTAACAAGGACCGAAAAAAGATTGTCGAGTTGATGGAACAGGCTCAAGACGGAGGAATAGATGCGCAAAATCTTTGCCGGCGGGTGATTGCTCATATTAGAAATCTACTGGTGTTTCGGGCCACGGCCGGGGAGGAGAAGCTGTTTCATCTTTCCGATTTCGAGAAAGAGCAAACGGCGCGACAGTCGTCGCACTTCTCAGAGGTTGATCTGATTCGTTTCTATGACCTTCTTAACCGTACTGAAAATGAGCTGCGCTGGAATTCCCATCCTTTTATCCACCTGGAGATGGCATTGGTAAAGACGGTAGAGCTCGCCAGGCTTCCCGAGCTTGAAAAGATTATCGATGAGTTCCGCAAGGGCGGGGAATCAGATGCAAGTCGTATCACCCCTGCTCGAGCCGTAACCTCTTCGCCGCCCCCTTCCAGAAAGATTCCTGTAAATGCTCCGGAGTCAAAAAGCGCCGTTGTTTCCGACGACGTGGTTCGGTTGCCTCCTTTTTCAGAACGGCTGTTGGAATTGGCGCAAAAGGAAGCGCTGCCCCTGTTTTCAAACCTGCAGCACGCGCAAAATATTTCCTGCTGGGACGGAAAAGTCAAAATTGTGTTTTCTTCCAGTGACAAGATTTATCACAGCCTCCTCTCGGGAGCGGATGCCCGCCAGCAGTTGGGCAATTTGTGCGCTAAGATTGTGGGGACGTTGCCGGAAATCGAGATTGTAGTTCAGGATATTTCTGTAGCACCTTCCAAGAGAAATCCCGTTGACGATCCCAAGGTAAAGTTTTTCGTTGAAGAGTTCCCTGGCAAGATTGTGGTAGACCCAAACATTGAGGACCCGTAGCCCGGAGGAAAAAGAAATGGACATGAAAAGCCTGCAGAATTTAATGAAGCAAGCCCAAAAAATGCAGGAAAAGCTTCAGGAAGAGATGGGCGAGCTTCGCGTAGAAGCCACCAGTGGCGGAGGCGCCGTAGTGGTGACAATGGACGGAAACAAGAAGCTGATGGCCTTGAAGATCCAACCCGAGGTCATCGACCCTGGCGACGCCGAAATGCTTCAGGATTTGATCGTGGCGGCGGTCAACGAAGCAGTGCGTAAGGTTGAAGAAGCCCTGAAAAGCCAGGCGAGCAGTTTGAGCAGTCTGATGCGGTAAACACTTTAAGACATGAATGGGAAAAATGCAGATCCGATAACCCAGCTTATGGAAGAGCTGAAGAAGTTGCCTGGGATTGGTCCCAAGTCAGCCCAAAGACTGGTGTTCCATTTGATTCGAAGGCCCGCAGAAGAGTGCCAACGTCTGGTGGACGCGATCACACGGCTGAAGGAAGGGCTGGTGATGTGCTCTCTTTGCAATAATATTACGGATATAGATCCCTGCCGGATCTGTGGTGACCCGGCCCGCGATCACAGCTGCATTTGCGTCGTAGAGGAACCCTTCAATATTCTTTCGATTGAACGCGGTGGTTCCTATCGCGGCCTTTATCACGTCCTGCACGGCGCCCTCTCACCCATAAACGGCATTGGACCGGAGGCGCTTCGCATCAAGAATCTTTTTTCTCGTTTGCAAGAAGGAAAAATCACCGAGGTTATTGTGGCCACCAATCCCACCATCGAAGGTGAAGCCACGGCGCTTTACCTTTCCAGATTGATCAAACCGCTCGAGATTAAAATTACGCGAATTGCGTTGGGTATCCCTGTAGGCAGCGATCTCGAATACACGGACGAGGTCACAATATCGCGGGCCATTTCGGGCAGACAGGCGCTTTAAACTGAAGGACAAATTACGAAGTGCGATTAGATTTCGCTTTGCCGTGGGCTACTCTTTCGCCCGAAAACGCGGCTTAACAGAGGCGCGACCATTAGGGAGCGCTCGAGTGGGGCAAAACAAGCGCTTACTCCGCTTCGCTTCGTGCGCGCCTCGGAGACTACGCGGCCTCAAATTAGTAAGAGTGAAATTAACACTGAGAGGGGGAAAGGCGATCTTTAATGTTGCGTGCGGCCGTGCAGAAGGTCAATGGCGTGCGGCAGCAACTTTGAAACTGCCTGAAGGGATTCAGTGGCTCCCTTGGTGCTTCCCGGAAGCGCAATGATCAACGTCTGCCCCCGACTTCCTGCGATGGAACGGGAGAGCGCCGCAAATTCCGTGCTCTCGATGCCGCGTAGACGCATCAATTCAGCAAGGCCGAGGACTTCTTTCTCAAGCAGAGGTCTCAATGCCTCGGGAGTCTGGTCACGGGGACCGAGCCCGGTTCCACCGGTGGTCACAATCAAATCCACCTGAAAGGTCAGCCGGATCACCTCCTGCTGAATCTGCTCGATCTCATCAGCGACGACGCTGTGTGCGTGGATTTCGTAGCCTTGTTGCCTTAATAAATCAAATAGTGCCTGCCCCGAGTGGTCCTGACGTGTTCCGTGGTAGCAGCCATCGCTTACGGTAATAATGGCCGCTTTCATGGGCTGGTTTGGGAGATCTCCCCACAGTAGCCTTCAATCCAAACCTCGCCATCCTCGTAAAATTCTTTTTTCCAGATGGGCACTGTGACTTTGAGAGTATCTATAACAAAGCGGCAGGCTTCGAAGGCCGCTTCTCGATGGGGTGAGGAGACGGCGATGAAGACACTGCAATCTCCGATTTCCATGCGTCCGATGCGGTGAACGATGGCTACATTAACGAGCGGCCAGCGGCGTAACGCTTCCTTACGGACTTTTTCGAGTTCTGTACCCGCCAGTTCCGGATAGGCTTCATAGAAAAGGTAGGTGACCTGCTTTCCACGCGCATTGTTCCTGACGGTCCCTGAAAATGTGACAATGGCGCCGGCTTCTCCCGAGTCCACCGCCCGCAGGATGGGATCGGTTTCGATGGGTTTATCCACAATCTGGATCATCTGAGGCCTCCGCTTACCGGCGGGAAAAAGACCACCTCAGCGTCCGGGGTCAGCGGAGTTTCCCAACGGGCGTATTCATGGTTTACTGCTACCAACACTATGGGCTCATAACGTTTTAATGCCGGGAATTGCTCCTGAAGACGGTCAAAAACCGTTCGCGCGGTTGCATTATCTTCAGCAATATTCACGTCCATCTCCCCCGTTCCGACTGCATCTTTGAGCGAGGCAAAAAAGCGAACTTTAACCTTCACTGTGCCATTATACATGAACGACTTGGCTGCCCTAGTTCGTTGAATTCGCCTTTTGGTGCGAGTTAACATGAAGCACCTCATGAAGAAATGGGTTCTCGCGCTACTGGTCCTCATGGGCGGCGATGTCCGGGCCGACATCTTGCGTATCGAGATTGACGGTATCATCGACCCGGTAACCTCCCAGTTCATGGCCCAGGCGGTACGCCAGGCGGAAACAGAGCGGGCGGAATTCCTGCTAATGCGCCTGGAAACGCCTGGCGGATTGGGCATCTCCATGCAGGAAATCATCCAGTACATCTTGAATTCGCGAGTGCCGGTGGTGTGCTTTGTAGGTCCGAAGGGAGCCCACGCGGCGTCAGCGGGCTTCTTTATTCTCTTATCGGCGGATGTCGCAGCCATGGCTCCCGGCACCAATACCGGAGCAGCGCATCCAGTGTTTCCATTGGGAATGGAGGACCGGGTCATGTTGGAAAAGGTGAAAAACGACGCGCTGGCAAGCCTTCGCAGCATCGTCAAGCAACGCCGACGCAACTATGACCTGGCAGCCAAGGGAGTTCTTGAAAGTCAATCGTTTACAGCACAGGAAGCCCTGGAGGGTGGCTTGATTGACCTAGTGGTGGAAGACGAACAGCAGCTTCTCACCCGGCTTGATGGTAGGAAAATCACCCGCTTTGACGGAAGGGCTCAGGTCCTTAGTACTCGCAATCAGAAGATCAATACTCTGCAAATGAGCTGGAGGCAGAGAGTGCTCTCCACCATTGCAGATCCCAACGTGGCCATGATACTCGGCATGGTGGGATTGCTTGGTCTTTACCTGGAGTTTACCAATCCAGGGGTGGTTCTTCCGGGTATTGCCGGGGGGATTGCGCTGTTGCTGTCACTGTTGGGTTTCTCATTCCTGCCGGTGAGTTCGATCGGAATTCTTCTGATCTTGCTGGCCATTGGGTTGATGATAGCGGAGGTTAAAGTTCAAGGTTTTGGACTATTGGGGATGGGGGGAGCGGTGGCGCTCGTGCTCGGTCTGCTGTTTCTGGTTGACGCTCCTTATCCGGAGTTGCGGATCGGCTTGGTAATGGCCGTTAGCGTGGCCTTACCGTTTGTATTGATTTTTACTTTTTTGTTGCGCCTGGTCTTGAAATCATCCCGTCAGCAGGTCACGACCGGGGCCGCCGGGCTGGTGGGCGCCATCGGAGTCGCGCGGAGCATGATCGGACCGGAACAAGGGAAGATCTTTGTGGCCGGAGAGCTGTGGCAAGCCGTTTCACAGCAATCTATCCCGGAGGGCGCCCCGGTTCGCGTGGTGGAGGTAAAAGGATTAACACTGCTGGTAGAGCCGGTCGAGAAAGGAAGCTGAACATGACGACGTCGACCTTGATTCTCATTGGGGTAATTCTTCTTTACCTGCTTTCCTCAATTAATGTTCTCCGTGAATACGAGCGAGCTGTCATCTTTCGTCTGGGCCGCCTGCTGCCCAATGCCAAAGGACCGGGATTAGTATTTGTCTTTTGGCCCATCGATCGGATGGAAAAAGTCAGCCTGCGTATGGTGACCATGGACGTGCCGGCACAGGACATAATCACTCGCGATAACGTGTCGGTAAAGGTAAACGCGATTGTATATTTCCGAGTTTTTGACTCGAACCGCGCCATTGTGTCTGTCGAAAATTATCTTTACGCAACGTCTCAGCTCGCACAGACTACGCTTCGCTCCGTACTGGGGCAGGTGGAACTGGACGATCTGCTCAGCAAGCGGGACGAGCTCAATGACAGGCTTCAGACTATTCTCGATCAGCATACGGATCCCTGGGGCATCAAGGTTTCCCTGGTGGAAGTCAAAACAGTGGATCTCCCGGCTGAGATGCAACGTGCCATGGCCCGGCAGGCGGAGGCAGAACGCGAAAAACGAGCCAAGATCATTCATGCAGAAGGCGAATTCCAGGCTTCGGCCCGTCTTGCTGATGCGGCAAGGGCACTGGCGCTGGAACCTATTGCCATTCAGCTTCGCTATCTGCAAACACTGACAGAAATCGGCATGGAGCAGAACTCCACCATTGTTTTTCCCGTGCCCGTCGACCTGCTCAGTTCATGGATGGCATCCTCCAGACCGGGAAAGGTTCAGGGGAAAAAAGGTGAGGAGCAAACTTGATACCGGGAAGGCGCTCGTTCTGTACGGGTTCGCCACCGCTTTTCTGCTGGGCGCCTTCTTAACTGGGCTCTATCTCGGAAAGAGCCAGACGGACATGCCGGTGCAGGCTGAAGACAAGACGCCGACCACCCTCGCGCCCGTTGAAGACCCCAAGCCGAAACTAGAGTTCTATGAAGGGGTCCTGAACCCGGATCCGGACGGCGACGCGCCATCAACGCCACCGCAAGGGGAAACCGGGGAGGTATCCGTTGAGCCCGAAGAGACATCTCCGGATACCGATCCCGGAACCGAGGTTTTCACAATTCAGGTAGCTGCGCTGCGAACCGAAAGCGAGGCTCGCCAGATGATGTTGCGGCTGGAGGCCAAAGGATTTCCTGGAAGCGTGCAAGCTCCGTCTCCAGGGAACGACGCTTTCTACCGAGTGTACGTGGGGGAGTTCATGTCCATGACTGAAGCTCGCGAGATGGAAAGCAAGCTGAGAGAGAACGCATTTCCCACCTTCGTAAGGCCGCTAGAGACCCCGTCGCCCAAGAAGGGAGTTAAGCACTAGCTCTCCATGTGGCTGATCCTTCCCTTCCTCTCCGGGCTCCTGGTGTGGTTGAGCTTTCCCAACTATTCGTTTTTCCCGCTGGCCTGGGTGGCGCTCATTCCTTATGCGCTTTTTCTCCTCAGCAAGCCGCCCGTATGGAAGTTGCTGGCAGGGCACACGCTGTTTTCTGCAATTTATTTTTGCGGCGTTCTCTACTGGGTTCCCAGAGTGGTAGCGCTCTATGGAAACTTCCAATGGCTGGCGGCCCTGGGCGTTTTCAGCCTGATGATTCTGGTGCCGGTACTTTTTCTTCTGCCCTTCACCGTCCTGACGCGTTGGTTTGCAGGACGTTCAGCAAAGCTGGCCTTGCTGGCTGCTCCCGGTTTTTGGATGCTGACGGAGTATTTGCGCAACTATTACCCGGTCGAGGGTTTTCCCTGGGCATTGCTGGGGTACTCCCAGGTCCCTTATACGCTCTTCATGCAAGTTGCTGATGTCGGCGGCGTTTACCTGGTCTCCTTTATTGTGGTTTTGTGCAACTGTCTTCTGCTGTGGAGCATGAGAAGTAAGACATGGAAACCATTGCTGGCTCTTGCGCTTCTCTTGAGTTCAGTTCATCTATACGGGGCTTACCGGCTCTACGTCTGGAGCCCGTCTCAGACCGCCACTGCTCGCGTGGCATTGGTCCAGGGGAACATTGGGCTTTCCGAAGATCGCGAGCATTACGCCGAAAAGTATTTTGAGACGCTTCCCGACTATTACCATTCCGCCGTGACGCAAGGAGCCGCGTGGGTCATCTTTCCCGAAGCCCAGAATCCCTACTATTTCGAGGACGATTTTTATTACAGCAGCTTTTGGCAGCGGCTGGCTGCAAGCTCCAAAGTTCCGTTGCTCTTCAACAGCACTACTCTTGAGAAAGGAGAGAGCGTCCAATACTACAACAGCGCCATTCTGTTGGATTCGAACGGAAGGCCTGCTTTTCGCTACCACAAGATGCATCTAGTGCCGTTTGGCGAATACGTTCCCCTGGAACGATGGCTGACGTGGCTTGAGCCGTTGGTGCAAGAGGTAAGCGCTTTCTCTGCCGGCAAAGGTTTTCCTGTGGGGCGCGTGGACCATTTGCGCTTTGGCACGCTCATTTGCTTTGAAGCCATTTTCCCCGAAATCAGCCGCACATTTGTCCAGCAGCAGGCGGAGATTCTCGTCAACATCACCAACGATTCCTGGTACGGAAGAACCGGTGCGCCCCGGCAACATCTAGAGATTGCCACGGTTCGCGCGATTGAAAACCGCAAAGTCTTGCTGCGGGCAGCCAATAGCGGCTATTCAGCCGTCATTGATGAAAAGGGGAGAGTGCTTGAAGAGCTGGGGCTTTTTGAGGAAGGGATGATCGTAAGAGAAGTCAATGGAAACTTATACACTTCGATATACTCTTACGTAGGCGACCGCTTGAACTGGGCGCTCATTGCAATAAGTTTCGTCCTGGTTCTGATCGTTGGAAAGGACCGTATTAATGATCGAAGATTTGCAGTCAAGGTACGAAAATATAAAAAAAAGAGTCGATAACCTCTGGGTGTACCTTTGACGTTGATGGAAAACGTGCAGAACTGGCTCGCATTGAGCAGATCATTTCCAATCCCGAATTTTGGAACAAACGCGAGGAATCGCAAAGCATCCTGCGCAAGAGACGGCAACTGGAGGAAACCCTCAAGCTCGCGGAACAATATCGCGGATCCTTAAGCGACCTCGAGACGCTGATTGAGCTACATCAGGAAGGGGAGGAAGTGATTGCGGACATCGAGGCTGCTGTCTCCGAGCTGGAGCGTCGGATCGCAGAGACTGAAATCCGCACGCTGCTGTCAGGCCCCCACGATGAGAATAATGCCATTGTGACCATCCATCCCGGGGCTGGAGGAACGGAGAGCCAGGACTGGGCGGAAATGCTTCTTCGAATGTACCTCAGGTGGGCGGAAAAAAACGGATACGAGACGGAAATTACCGATTACCAGGTCGGCGAAGAGGCGGGCCTGAAGTCGGTAACCTTCCTGGTCAAGGGACGTTATGCCTATGGCCATCTGAGCGCTGAAATTGGCGTGCACAGGTTGGTGCGGATCTCTCCCTTTGATTCAGCGGCCCGGAGGCATACCTCGTTTGCATCCGTCTTCGTCACTCCTGAGATCGAAGAGGACATCGACATTGTGGTTGAGGACAAGGACCTGCGCATTGACACCTACCGCTCTTCAGGGGCCGGCGGGCAGCACGTCAATGTGACCGATTCGGCGGTTCGCATCACTCACCTTCCCACCGGAATCGTTGTTCAGTGTCAAAATGAGCGTTCTCAGCATCGCAATAAAGAAGTTGCAATGAGGATCTTGAAGTCCAAGCTCTACGAATTGGAAATGGAGAGGAAGCGGAAAGAGCTGGATAAGCTTGAAGCGGGCAAATCAGATATCGCATGGGGAAGTCAGATCCGTTCTTACGTACTTCATCCTTACAAAATGGTGAAGGATCATCGTACCAAGCTGGAGACGGCCGCCGTGGACTCAGTGCTTGATGGAAATCTGGATGCGTTTATTGAAGCCTATTTGCACCGGAAAGAGCGGCCGGAAGGGAAGGCTAAAGCCAGTTCATGAACGACAGACGGGACGAAGAAACACGGCCCATCGGCCTGGAAAGTTTAAAGCAACAGGCTGATCAGCTCAGGCGGAGTGCCCTCATGACAAGCCCTTCGGCGGATGTCGCAAGGAGCAACTGGCAGGAAGGCGTGTACGCATTGATTGCCTTGGGTCTGGTGATCTTGGCAGCAGTGCTTCTGATGGCCGGGGACTTACGGCGGAGTTGGAGTGCTGCTCTGCTGCGAATGGCAGGAGTGGGTGAGACGACGCGTGAAGAGCAGATTTTAAAGCTGCCTCCACCGCCGCCAAAACCTATCGAGCCCCGGGCTGCAGTGGCACAAGCTCCGGAAAGCACATTTGGCGCCAAGCCGGCCCCAGCCCCGCGCAAGAGCCGCCCGGAACCTGAGGTGGCTTCCAAGCCTGCCGAATCGCTTCGTCAGCAACCGGCTGGCGCACCCGAGGAAAAAGCTCCGCCTTTGACCCGTGGAGCCGAAGCCCAGAAAGCCTACGCATTGCTTCTTGAAAAGTCTGCTGTTGCTCGGGCCCTTAGCGGCAATCAAAACGAGAGCTATTCCTTTAAAGATTGGAAACTGGTGCGTACTTCGCCCCCTGATTACTGGATCGATCTAACTTCTGCCCGAAAAGCAGATGGTCAGGAAGTCCACTTTACGTGGTCAGTCGACGTTGAGTCGGGACAGGTCAAGCCGCTTAGTCAGGCGGCGCGTGACGTAGAGACCAAGCCGGCCAGCCGATAGAGCTTCTGCAATGGGGCTGTCGGCCTTTATGATCACTCTCTTCGCTTTTGTATGAGAACGGCATTAATCACCGGTATCACCGGCCAAGACGGGTCTTATCTAGCGGAATTTCTTCTCAAAAAGAATTATCGAGTCGTGGGGATGGTGCGGCGTTCCAGTACTGAAAATTTTGAACGCATCGAGCACCTCCAGGACAAGATTGAGTTGAGGCAGGCGGACCTGCTGGATCAGTTGTCGTTGATTACGCTGCTGGAAGACGTGCGGCCTCAGGAGATTTACAATCTTGCGGCCCAGTCTTTTGTGCCGACCTCATGGGAACAGCCGGTCCTCACGGCCGAATTCACCGCGCTCGGAGTCACCAGGCTGCTGGAAGCGGTAAAGCTGGTGGACCGCAGCATCCGTTTTTATCAGGCCTCGAGCAGCGAGATGTTCGGGAAAGTCAGGGAAACTCCCCAGAACGAGAAAACTCCATTTTACCCGCGCAGCCCTTACGGGGTTGCTAAAGTGTACGGGCATTTTTTGACCGTCAATTACCGGGAAAGTTATGACCTTTTTGCATGCTCGGGAATCCTCTTCAATCATGAGTCTCCGCGCCGCGGGAAAGAGTTCGTTAGTCGCAAGATTAGCTACAACGTGGCCAGAATAAGGCTGGGGCTCTCTAATGAGCTCAAGTTGGGAAACCTTAAAGCGGCGCGCGACTGGGGCTACGCCGGTGACTATGTTCGAGCCATGTGGATGATGTTGCAGCAGGAAGAGCCTCAGGATTTCGTCGTGGGTACCGGTCGGGCGCACACCGTTCAGGACCTGGTAGAGATAGCGTTCGACCACGTTGGGCTGGACTGGAAAAAACACGTCAAGCTTGATCCCGCCTTAGTCAGACCGGCGGAGGTCGACCATTTGATTGCAGACGCAACCCGGGCGTGCACCATTCTTAAGTGGAAACCTGAGGTCGATTTTGAGGGGCTGGTTCGGATGATGGTTGATGCGGATCTGGAGTACGTCCGGCGTGAGACGGCGGCTTCAGGGAAATCATGAAGGCGCTGATCACCGGTTCCACCGGTTTTGCCGGCACACACCTGATTGCCTTGCTCGCTCAAAGCGGCTGCCGGACACTGGGACTTTCGCGCTGTGGATCTTCACAAGGCTCCGAGGAGAGTTGCGATGTTTTGGATTTCGATTCGCTTTTGAGCCATGTATGTAGATTCCGGCCTGACCTGGTGTTCCATTTAGCGGGGCTCTCTATGCCCTCTCACTCACTGCAAGATCCTCGCAATCACTACATCGTCAATGTCCAGGGAACAGTCAACCTGCTCGAAGCGCTTCGCGTCTCAGGGGTGCGGGCGCGGGTGCTCCTTGTCAGCTCATCAGAAATTTACGGCAACCCGGAAACGCCTGAACCCATCAACGAATCGGCCACTATTGCCCCGCTGAATCCCTACGGATCTTCAAAGTGGCTCAGCGAAAAAATCGGCCTGCAATTCTTAAAAAATTATGAGATTCCCGTAATCATTGCCCGTCCCTTCAATCATGCAGGAACTGGCCAGAAAGAAGGCTTCGTGCTTGCGGATTTCAGCCGCCAGATCGTATTGAACGAGTTGGGTCAGGGGGACGGGATAGTCTGGGTGGGCAACCTGGAGCCGGTGCTCGATTTTGTTGACGCGCGTGATGTGGTTCGTGCATACCATGATCTGGCTGTTTCGGGCACTCCAGGGGAGGCGTACAACATCTGTTCCGGAAAAGGAACTTCTATTCAAGAGCTGCTTGAAATGGCACTTCGGTGCTCAACGGTCCCACTTCAGGTCGGCCGCGATGATCGGAAATGGCGTCCGTACGGGAAGTCGCACATCGTGGGCGATTTTCGCAAACTGAACCAGGCACTGCGTTGGACTCCCCGCTACTCGCTACGCGAAACGGTGGAAAACACCTTGAACTGGTGGCGGGAAATCCTGGGAGCGCGAATCGACCCAAAGTAGGGCTGAATGGAGGCACGACTGCAGGGAGCGCAGAAGCAAAGTGCGAACTACGAAGTGCGAATTCGCTTCGAAATTCGTACTTCGAAAACTCGTACTTTGCGAAGGACCGCTTACTCCGCTGGCGCTGCATAGGCGCTCGGACACTGAGCAACTTCAAATTATTAATACTGTTTTCTAAAATGTTCCGGTGGAAGAGGCTCGCGCGAGCGCCATCCCGGCTGCCGGGTGTGCCGCCTTCGAAGAAAGAGTGAGAGCGGCAGTAATACGGCGTAATAAGAGATCACCAGCAACAGAAGCGTATTGATCCGGCCGAGCCGGCGTGCCAAGGCCTTCCATAGCAACAGCAGAATTCTTAAGGTTCTTGCGCTAGTCGTCATCTTGCTCCAACATGGCGGGCCCAAAGACTCAAGTCAACGCCCTACCAAATTAACTTCAACCCTGTAGGTTGCTCTTTCTTATCCAGGAAAACATTTCCTATCACCAGAATATCCATGTCGGTCCTCATGAAGCATTGGAAGGCTTGCTCCGGGGATTCAACGATGGGTTCTCCTTTGATGTTGAAGCTGGTGTTCACCAAGAGCGGGACGTTGGTACGACGGTCAAACTCTTGAATCAGCGAATAGAGCCGCTCATTTTGCCGTTGGTTAACCGTCTGGATTCTGGCCGAGCCATCCACGTGAGTGACTGCGGGAATCAGATGGAGTTTTGCGGGGGCCACCCGCTGCACGAGCAGCATATAGGGGCTGGGCCGGTCTAAAGAGAAATACTCTGCTGACCTTTCTTCGAGGATGACTGGAGCAAAGGGCCGAAAGGATTCCCGGAATTTTACTCTGCGATTGATGCGGTCCTGCATGTCGGCACAACGCGGGTCCGCCAGGATGCTGCGACTTCCCAGAGCTCGCGGTCCAAATTCCATTCGACCTTGAAACCAGCCGGCGATACGGCCCTCGGCAAGCGCTGCAGCAGTGCGCTGAATCAAAGCGGCAGTATCTAACTCGTGAAACGGCGCCCTTTGTGATTTCAAGAACTCCCGGACCTGTTCCCGGGTATAGCTTGTTCCCAGAAGAGAACCTTGCTGGCCATCCTCCCTGCCAGGAGCGCGGTCCCGGGGACGTCCCTGGAAACGATGCCAGATCAGCAAGGCGCAGCCAAGGGCTCCTCCGGCATCTCCAGCAGCGGGTTGGATCCACAGTTGCTCGATACCAGCCTCGTTGAGAATGCGACCGTTGGCAACGCTGTTGAGCGCGACTCCGCCGGCAAGACAGAGATTTTTGTGCGGCACCTCTCGCAATAAGTGGCGGACGGCTTTAAGAAGGACTTCTTCGGTGACTCTTTGAACGGAGGCGGCCAGGTCCTGGTGTTTTCTAGTCAGGGGATCGAAAGGATTTCTCGCCGGGCCGCCGAACAGCTCAGCAAATGCATCGGAAGCCATGGTGAGTCCTGTCTCAAAGTTGAAATAGCGAGGGTTCAGCTTAAAAGATCCATCCTCATATATTTCGATCAGCTCCTTTTTGATGGTATCGACAAAGATCGGCGAGCCATACGGGGCGAGGCCCATGAGCTTATACTCGCCCGAATTCACTTCAAAACCCAGGTAGTAGGTGAACGTGGAATAGAGGAGTCCCAGCGAATCGGGAAAGCAGATTTCGGAGATCAGTTGCAATTCGTTTTCTGAACCCCAGCCATAGGCTGCAGTGGTCCATTCGCCAACCCCGTCCACGGTGAGAATGGCAGCTTGCTGAAATGGAGAAGGATAAAAAGCGGAAGCGGCATGGGATTCGTGATGTTCCGCAAAGAGAATTTCCCCCTGGTAGTCGAGTTCCCGCCTGAGAATCTCTTTAATCCACAATTTCTCTTTCATCCAGACCGGGATGGCCTTCAGGTAGGAACGAATTCCATGGGGACAACGCCGCAGATAACTCATCAGAAGGCGTTCGAATTTGATGAACGGCTTTTCATAAAAGACCACGTAATCCAGATCCGATACCCGGCACTCTCCGATCTTCAGGCACGCCGCAATGGCGCGAGCAGGAAAAGAGCTGTCATGCTTGATGCGGCTGAAGCGTTCCTCCTGAACCGCGGCAACAATGTTGCCGTCCTGAAGCAGGCAGGCCGCGCTGTCGTGATAAAAGGCGGAGACTCCGAGAATCCGGCTCATGGGAGGAGGCCTGCCTGGGCAAAATGTGCGACCAGCTGTTTGCTTACCACGAGATTGCCCGCAGCCGTCATGTGTGCAAAATCAAAATAGAGAGAAGCTCCGCCTCCTGATTGCATCGCCGGGGTCAGATCGAGAAAAGGAATTTGCAAATCTCGCACCGTGCCTCGTGCCCGTTCGACCAGCCGTGAGGCGAATTCTCGATAAGGTCCTGCGTTTTCTTCGAACATAAATCGTGACGGCATGATCAGCAGAAGAAACCCGATTTCCTGATCGCGCAGCAGGCGATGGGTCTGGCTGATGGCCCCAAAAATTCTTTTCCAGCCTTGCTCAATACGTGCTTCTGAAAGCAGGAAACGGTCAAAACCGAGGTGGTAGTAGGGTACTCCTGGCGTACTGTGAAAGGGTTCGTTGGGCCATAATCGGTAACCGAGATTGAGCAGCCGCCGCAGCAGGTCGGTGTAGACATAGGTTTTTTCAAAAAAGTAGGGACCGCGCGAGTAGGTGGCCAGCAGGTTGCCGTCCCATCCCACCACATAACGTCCGCCTCGGACCCGGTGCAGACCCCCATTCGGTTGCTCTTCCCATGAGAGCAACGCCTCATCGGTCAGGTCGTTGCACAGTTCAATTTCAAGCAGAACCAGGCGTGGGTGAAACTTCAGCCCTTCATGGAGTAAATAAACGTAATAACCGGAAGGGCTGTAGCCCTGTCCTCCGGCGTTGATGGTGCGGATTTGGAAATGATCCCTGCGTAATTCTCGCTCCAAGACTTTGATGTAGTGTTGAGCAGGTTCAATACCCAGCCCGAAACCAATGGAGTCTCCCAGGGAAAGGATGCGGAATTCGCCGCCATGGGGTTCCAAAGCGAAATCATCTTCCCCACGAAAGCCGTAGCGGTTGGTGTGAAAAGATTTGCCCCAGACCAGACCGCGGTGATTGGCTTTCAGCTTCACCGGCAGGTAAGGCGTCTCCACCACGTGATCACGTGTCTCGCCGGTGAGGTTTGAAAGATGCGTGTGGCGTATCCATAGTTCTGCTGAGACCAGGATCACGGTGAATACAATTCCAAACAATGCCAGGCTGAGCAGGTAAAGCTTTGCGGTTTGGTTCACGGCTGTTTCTGGGCGATCACTGTAAAGAAACCGCCCTCCCGGTAGGCGCGCAACGCGATGACGACGTCAGCGATCCTGCCTCGTGAAAAGCCAGGACCTTCATCGGACTGGAACAACGGTTCGTCGGTCTTGAAATTGGAGAGGAGATCGGGCTTGGGAATCACTTTAATGAGGTTCAGAGAGTTCGACTCCAGCCATGAGACCACCTCGCCCAGAGTGTGTTTCCTTTCATGAGGGTGACGATACTGATCGAAAAACCACGCCTTTTTTTTTCGCATACTGGGATTGCGGCGGAGCTGTGGATCCAGAAACCCCCATGATTCACTTCCCACACGAAAGAGCAGGCGGCGAACATCATTGGGAATCCTTCCCGTTCGATGATACAAGCCGACGATCAGATATCCTCCTGGTTTGAGCAAGGAGGCCAGCGATGCCAGTCCTCTGGCTGAATCCGCGGTGTGGTGAAGAACTCCATTACAAATGATGCAGTCAAATGTTGCAGTCGGAAAAACCGGTGCAAAGAGATTCATCTGAAGAAAATGGACCCGCTCCAGCCGGTTTTCACGCTTGAATTGGTTGGCCAGCGCGAGCGAGTTGAGGCAAATGTCTGTTCCAAAGACGGTTCGATGTGCAATTGCCAGGAAGTTTGAAAGTTGACCGGTCCCGCAGCCGCAGTCAAGGACCCGGCTTCCGAAGGGAATCTGCTCGTCGAGCAAGCGGGCGAAAACGCCCTGCCGGGCACGTTCAATCAGAGTTGAAAGAGATTCGATGCCTTCATAGTCGGGAAACGGGTGTTCTTCGTAGAAGGACTTCACAATTTCCGTGACCTGGTCGATGCGTGTGGAGCCTTGAGGGGAGCAGAACAGGAGCGGAATACCGTCGCGGATCGAGAAATCATGAGCACATCTTTGGCAGCAGAGACTGCTTTCTGAAGGGGTCAAGCCGGAACCGCATTGTGGGCACTGCAGCAGGTGCAGGTAAGGAATAAGGTCAGCAGGCCTTGTCATTTGCCACTCGCAGAGTATTGCATGGGCTCCGCCAAAGAATCTCCCGCGCGTGTAGCTGCATTGCTGAGTCACGCAGTTTCGTCGAGGTTCGCGGAAAAGCTCACTATTGTACCACCGCGGCACAGTCTGATAGATTTGGCGCCGTGAGCAAAACAGCCATCCTTTTCGAACTCTGGGAGTTTTTGAGGGTCCGTAAGAAGATGTGGCTGCTGCCCCTTGTCGCCTTCCTGCTGCTGATCGGAACGCTGCTGGTGTTTTCCGAATCCTCCGCCATCGCCCCGTTTATTTACGCGCTGTTCTGAAGATTTTTCCTGAGAGGAGCCTTTCCTTTGCAGTGCCATTTTTAGTTAGTTCTCGTCCGAGAGTATTGTAAATAGTTGGAAAACAAGAAGAAAAGCCGCATTTTTGAGCTCCGATTTTGTCAGAGTCAATTGGTACCCTGGTTTTGCCAATCCGCTGAGTCCAAAAGACTTAGCG
>JACQSY010000142.1 GCA_016211085.1 Acidobacteriota bacterium
AACACCAGCGTGATCTCGGTGGAAATTTCCCAGCCTGACAAGGCCCGTCTGGACGATCTCGAAGCAGCCACGCGGAAACACCTGATTGAGTTGGGGTTTCTCCGGGACGAAGCTGACATCTGCTACGCCGCTCGCCACCACTTCGACCATGCCTACCCTGTCCACGATCTTGACCGCCAAGCCCGCGTTTCCCACTTGGTGGAGTTCTTCAAGTCCCGAGACGTGTGGACCATCGGCCGGTTTGGTGCGTGGAGATATTCGAGCATTGACGACGCCATCGCGGAAGCGCTTTGTGCGGCTCAGGAAGCTGTTGCCGCCGGGGCGCGCCGCCTCACCCGCGCTGCTGGCGCTGGAGCCGATTAAGCCTCGTCCTTGTACTTGTACGGGTCTCGATCGAACGCACCCTCAGTGATGACTTGAAAAACCTATTGCTTAGTATCCCGAGCAGAAATCAAATTCTTGAATCTGCGAAACTGTCGTGTGGCTATTTTGCAATGGCACGCATTCAACTGTGAGCAGATAAGGATCGTGGGCTAAGGAGGCTTATGGACAACGAGTCACCAGTAAGTGTGCTCGACAAAACTGACGTGGCTGCCAGAATGGAATTGCTTACTGTGCATATGATCCTTGTTGAAGCTACGCTGAAGAGCTTGGTGTTGCGCCTTGAAGCCGCTGGTATGATTTCGACAAAAACCGATGAAAAAGGCTGGGATTAGGCCAATATGATTAGGTACTCAAGTGTCGTTCTTGTTTTACAGCCAGACTTCCCAAAATGGGAATTTGTTCTAAAAGAGGAGCATTAAAGAAAACTCTAAAGTCTTATCATATTGATAAGAAAGGAATATTTTGGGGACCCTCACGTGCTAATTCCTAAACCGAAAGGAAAAACTTTTCGGGAGGGATAACTAATGAAGAACATCTATTGCCAATTGTTTCTCTTGATCATCCTGTTGGTAGGTACGTCAAATGCTGGTGATATGGCCTCCACATTCAAGGCGGCGATATGGCTCTCGCCAGAGATTTTCGGCGCAGAACACCCAATAGTCTTAGTTCAAGGACAAAAATATGAGTTCGAAGTACGCACCATTTATTGGGAGCCGGTAACTAATGTCTATTGGGCGGTGACTAGCCGTCTCACACCCTTCTTTGGAGATAAACCCCACTTCTTGGTAAATTATCTTGAACCGGAGCGTGGCTACACAATTAAGTATACCGTGGAAGTACCCCGGGATTTCCCGCCAGGAAAATATACTGGTTTAATGATGTTGGTGGCTCGCCAAGGAAACGATCCCGGAAATAGCAACAAAACTGCCCTTTCGCCGATAGCTGGAAAATTAGGACTCGTGTTTGAAATCTTGCAGGCCCCTGAATAAAACCGATCTGGCAAGTGGGCACAAACCCATGTAAGTCAACAAATAGGAGATCATTAAGATTAAATCTCTTCCATGAACCTTCATGGCGCGCTTTATAAGATGGCGGTTCGTAGAAGCATCATAAGCGGAAAGGAGCCGGGGAAGCCAACGGTAAGTTAGTTTCCTGGTGGATTTTCGAATTTCGGGGTTCTCCATTGTTGACCCAAAAACGTCACAACATATCGAGAGCCACTCGTCAAACCGCTTATCAATAGGAGTGGAACCAATCAGGCTAGCTTGGTGCTGCACGTAAAGGTAAAGGCTGCGATCTAAACGAATGCAAAAGGCTCCATTTTGAGCAGCGCGGATTACCCAGTGCTGGTCATGTCCGACAGGAAAACGAACGTCATAGTTTCCAATGCGCTGATAGAGACTTTTTATGAGACTTGTCCCAGAAGGATATGAATAACGAAAAAAAAGGAACAAATCCGAGATTGTGAGAATCGGTCCCTTTACTAATGGGAGATGCGGAGGATAAATAGTTCCTGTAATTTCGCCGGAGTTACTTACGCGATGACCATCGCAGCAAACGAGTTCCGCTTGCGGCACTTCTTCAAAAATCCTTCGCACGGCGTCTAAATAATTCGGAGACCATAAGTCATCAGCATCCAAATAGGCTAAATGAGTTCCCGTGGCAGCCTGAATTCCAAAATTGCGAGAGTCGGCTAAGCCGGTGTGCGGCTTTTGTAAGTAACGGCACTGGCGGAATTGGGGGGCAAATTCCTGGACGACTTCCCTTGTGCTGTCCGTAGATCCGTCATCCACAATCAGAAGCTCAAAATCTTGAAACGTCTGGGCTGCCAGCGTCCGCAGGGCGTCTGGCAACAAGTGCGCATAATTATAGGTGCAAACAATAACAGAGAATTTCATAGCTGGCGTTCCACCCTAGACCATTTCTGACCCTACAATCGCTGCCGCAAGCTTCTCCGATAATCTTTTCCTGTAAACAGCTTCAGCGCAAATTCCAGCAGGGTGTCGGTTTCTCCCACATGGACCCGCTTTAGACAGAGCGGATCAGTCCAGAAGTTTACGCCCTCCTGGGTTGTCATGGCTAATTTATAGCCGGCTTCGGCCACGGTGCCGCGCACTCGCAAGTCCATATCTCCATAGGGATAGGCAAAGCAGGAGACCTCTGATCCCACCAGGTCTTCCAGGCGCGCTTTGGAATCTCCCACTTCTCGCCGTAGGTCCTGATCGGACAGACGGGTTAGGAAAGGATGCGTCAGGCTGTGTGATCCGAATTGAATCCCATACCGATGCATCTCACGAATTTGCTCCAGAGAAAGAAGTCGTCTCTCTGGATGACGGCCCGTATCCCATACATTGGTTTGTCCGATTCGATCCACCACCAGAAACACTGTAGCTTTCCAACCCATCCGCTGCAACGGAGGGAACACCTCCCTGTAGAAATTCTCGTATCCGTCGTCAAACGTGAGTATCACGGAGTGGGGCGATGCAGATTTTGCAAAAGATTCATCAGGGAGCGAAGGCTTGTACCCGGCCATCTGGAGCCAGGCCATAAAACACGAGAAGCGTTGGGGAGATACGCAATAGCGGCTGACTACCCCATCTTCCGGAACGGAGACACTGTGGAACATCAATGCTCGTCCGGCAGAACCAGCGCACTTTCGAAGCCACTCGCGGGTGACCCCCTGCGACCTCAGGTTCTGCCAGTACACGGCCATATGAAGTCTATTCCAAAGGTGGAAGAGAGGCTCCCAGCCCGTAGCATCCACAACCCACTGGCATAGAGTCGATCCTCCTCGAAAAAATTCAGGAAAGTGCCACGCGGCCCGGTGAGCAAGGCGTTTGGCAAGCTTTCCACTATCCATCGAAACCAGCCGCCGTGTCTGCTCCATTTTCTGGCCCCGTTTCCTGACGCGATGCAAATCATGCTGCGCCATAAAAGGCAGTGTGAAATTAAAATGATCAACGAGATCTTTGGTATTGCGATGCCGAACAATCGCACAGCGCTCGAAAAAAAACTGGATGCCATCGTTGTGGAGGCGGGTCCCCAGTTCGAAATCCTCACCTACAAATCGCAACGCAGAGTCAAACCCACCCGTAGTCAAAAAAAGGCTCCGCCGAATGGAACTATTCAATCCAAAGCAAGCGTACCGCGAAAAGTCTGCCTGCCTGCGCTGGCAGGAATCTTCTAGCGCTGCTATTTGATGCTCCCGCTCTACTCGCAGAAATCGATCCGTGTGTGAGCGTGGAGGATAGGGGTAGATTTCCAGGATTCTCCCGCAAACCACGACATCCCTGCCCAACCCGTATTTCGCGTGTCCCCCAACGTGCCGAGATACCCAGTCTGCTGAAGGTGTCGTGTCGTCGTCAAGAAACAGCAGGAACTCGCCGAGTGCTTCCTGCGCACCCCTGTTACGGGCAACAGCCTGGCCCTCGTTTTGGTCATGGAAAACCCACCGTAAAGGGTACGTCGCCGTGTATCGGTCAGCCAACTCGCGAGTCTGGGGGTCCTCCCCATCACAAACTACGATTACCTCAAAATCCCTGTCGGTCTGGTGCGACAGAGATTCCAAAGTTTCCCGAAGCAAACTGGCCCGAAATAGGGTCGGAATGATGATGCTACAATGCTGCACAAAAACGATACCTCCCTTGGTAAGAAAGGGCTACCGTTTAGACCTAGAAAAGCGTCCTGAAGACGACCTGTTGCCCATCAGCCAACTCAATCTCTGTTTTATCATTCTTATTGTCGCCCCTGGCAAAGCACGCAACAGCCGTCTCACGCCCGGCACAAGAAAATCGGTAATCTTCTCCATGTGATAATCGGGATGCACCAACCGAAGCACCTTGGGTGGCTTCCGGTCGAGTATAGCTTTCAGGCGCGTGTGAACTTTGAGGTAGTCGCGTTGAATATAGAGGATCATATTTTGGCGATACCACCACTCAATTTGAGGGTCGTCCCAGAATTTGAAGCGCAGATAGTCAAATGGAATGTAGTCGAACTTTGCAAATATCTCAGCCCAGTAGTCCGGCCATCTTTCATTGACGTGCCCGACACCTCCGCTGTCCGGTATGGCCGCTGAGAACAAGATGACAGGAGCCAGGTCAACCAAATCAGAGACGAAGCTTTCCCCTCGTTCGGGTGGCAGATGTTCCGCGACCTCCAGAGTGATCGCCAGATCGAACTTTCGGTTGAGAGACAATGGATTTTTTAAATCGCGGGCTAGGAATAACTCCGGCTGGATGCTGAGATGATGTCTGCCCACCCAATCGCCATCAAGGCCAAGAACGTCTGTAACACCGTGCCGTTGGAACTCTGCAACCCAAGCTCCCCGCCCACACCCTACGTCTACTACACTCGCCGGTGAAATTAGCTGGATCAGTTCTGGAACGACCTTGGCGGCAGACCGCGATGTCCCAGGCTGTATTTCGTCAAAGAACTGCCGATCATATAAGAGGGCCAATTTGTCCGAATTTCGTATCCGCACGTAGAAACTTGGCACTATGAGTGGGAATAAGAGTCTTTCATTATAAATTAAGGCTACGCCTTTGTTGCTTCTAGAACCGTCGTCTCCAGTTCATTGAACTCCGGGGGGACCACTTTGCCGTGCCCTTCGACTCCTCGCAATCCGGAACATGGACTTTCGCCCACCGTCCTTCCCGCAATTTTCGAGAAACCAGCTTCGGAAAGCATCCAGATGAGCGTTTCCCGGTCGAGAACCGATTTGTATCCAAAACCATAAAGGAAGTTGTTAATCACCAAACAAGGAGCCACATGGTCCATGTGCAGAAATTCTCTTGTCGCCCACTGCACATAATCTTGATGCCGCGAGTCCTGGTTTTTCCAAAGCTCGACTAGAAATGACCAAGTGGGCGTGACGGTGCGCAAAATCCCGCTTGGCTGGAGTACTCGATAGCATTCCTTTAAGAACCGCATCGCTTCTTCCAGAGTGAGGCTGAAAATAAAATGTTCATTAAAAATCAAGTTAAACGTTCTGTCGGCAAAGGGCAACCTCTTTCGGGCATCCAGATAAACGGCCCCGCGACGGCTCAGAATAGGCCCAATGTCCGTATTCAGCCAGCCAGGCAAGACGTTTCCCCCGCAACCCACGTGCAACTTCGGCTCCGCCGTCTCGGCGAGATAACGCGAAATCTTTCTTCGTCGGAGCAGAATTGTAGGCGGGACCAACGCAGGTTTCAACACTGCCTTGACCCAGAATTTCCATCCGAGCGGCGGCGGGATCTTGGGTAGCGATTCACCCGAACTGCTGCGACTTGACGGTTCTAAGCCCCTTTTCCTATCGCCAGACAAAATACTCATCCTTCCTTTTAAGAACCCCGGCGGCAATCGCCGATTCCTTTTCGTTCCGGGAATCCCTCCGTCGGACGCCTCCCTAGTATATAAGTATGCTGTCCAGTTCGGCGAATTCACCGCAAATCCGCCTCTGAGAGCGGGAATAGACATTCAACACGGCACGACATCGTGGGGAATCCCACAGACATCGCTAAATGTCTCGATCATATCTGGCCCGAAACATCTTTTCTAATTACGCTCTCGTGGTGGTCACAGGGCTCGTCCATTCACAACACCGGGATCAAACCCCCAAAAAAACTTGCTCTACATCTACCAGATGCGATTTAATTGGTCAAGTGCTCGTAGGCACACAGGGAAACCTTCGTGTGAAGGCTCCACTTCTTCGTTGGAACCAGGGGGCGGTCTGAACGAGGCCGATACACCCTGGCGAAGCTGCGGAGTGCTCGGACCGGGCCGTGGGGAGTGGATTCCCCTTGACAGAAAATCATGTTCTCGTCTCGTCTGCTGCGCAACATCCTATCCAACTACACCTGCGTGGGCCTCGCTGGACTCATCAGTTTTGTTCTGACCCCGATTCTGTTTCATTCCTTGCAGCCGGAGAACTACGGTATCCTGGTCTTAGCCCTCAGCATTCCTGCTCTCATGGAGATGCTCGACCTGGGGTTGCTCAGTGCTTTGGTTCGCGTTGTCAGCGATCTGGCAGCACGCCAACAATACGACGAACTCAGACAGTTTGTGAGCAGCGTTTTCTACTTGCTGACAGCCGTTGGTATGATCGGCACCACGGGGCTCGTGCTGTTGAGCCCCACCCTGGTCCACTTCTTTCGGATTGCAGACACCCCGGACACGTCCGCCTCCCTGGTCCTGGCGTTGGTGAGTTCGAGTGCGCTTTTCACCCTGCCTTGCGGCGTGCTGTACTACTTTCTAGTGGGATGCCAGGACCTCTCCCGAGCCAATGTGGTGTATATGGTGGTTGAACCATTGCGTGCCGGGCTGACCGTGCTCCTTTTGTGGAACGGCTACGGATTGCTCGCTCTTGCAGCACTTTACCCCGCGCTGGGACTGTTGTACCTTCTGGGGTTGCTCTTCGTATCACGGCGAGCCACTATCCCGTTCCGACCCAGTCTGGAGGCAGTGAATTTTCAGATCCTCCGAAAAGCCCGGGGGTTCGCGTCCTTTGCATTCGTCGAGGACAATGCGATCCGTTTGTTCATGCAACTCGATACCTTCCTGGTGGCTAGGCTGCTGCCCATACCCAACCTGGCGATCCTCGCCGTTGCCCGAAGGTTTCCCGTGGCTTTAACCAACCTGTCCTGGCAGACGTTCATGCCCGCTAATCCCATGGTTTCTACGGCAGCGGCGCGGGGAGATCACCAAACGATTCAGAAGTTTCTGTTTGTATCGGTGCGGAATCTTCTGGCGCTCATCCTGCCGCTCACCATAGCTCTGTTCGTCTGGGCAGAAGTCATCTTGCGGCTTTGGGTCGGGGAAAGCGCATTGGCGGGAACTTCGGTCTTCCGAGCGTTTTTGGTGTTTGCCGTCTTTGCCAGTTTGGAAAAGCCCCCTTTAACTTTCCTCTACGGGGTCGGGAAAATCCGATTCAGTGCCGCACTATCCATTATCATCCTGCTAGCAGGCGTCGGCGCTGGGGGATGGGCTTGCGCTCGATACGGTTTAGCTGGTCTGGCGATCACATTCGCTGGCATCCAGACCGTGGGAACCTTGCTGCTCTGGTACCAGACATTGAAGCTCACTGAAATCAGTGTTCACGAGTGGTTCAAGAAGGCCGTGGCTCCGGCACTTTGGGCTGCCCTGCCTGCCGCCACCTGGCTTGTTCTTTCCTACGAGTTTCTGTCTCACAGTCTCGCCGGCATGGCTGCCTCCATGGTCCTCGGCGCGCTCCTGTTCTTCGGATTGTTCGTCCGGCTCGTCGTGGGCCCCGAAAAATTCAACTGGCAAATCTACGCTAGAAAGATACTGGCAGAAATTGATTGAGATATCGAACGGCTGCCGAGAGATCTCCGCATGAATGAGACAGCACCTTCTTCCGCCGCAACGTCCGCGTGCACGGGGCATCCTTTCGTTTCGATTGTTCTCTGCACGGTCGGCAACCGACCCACTCTGGAACGCTGCCTGGATTCCCTGGTGGCTCAGGGTTGCCAGCGCTTTGAAATTTTGCTGGTTTTGAACGGGCCGTTCGACCCCGCGTTCCCGCAGCGAGTTGCGTCCTACCCGGTGCGTCTTCTTCACGAACCCCGACGGGGAGTTTCCATTGCGCGCAACACCGCGCTTGGCCAGGCGCGGGGGGAGATCCTGGCGATCGTGGACGACGATATTGTGGCGGATGCAGCCTGGCTCCATGAAATCGTGAAAGGATTTCAGGACCCTGCTGTGGCGTGCGTCATCGGACGGGTGATTCCGGAAGGACCGAGCTACTGGCCGGAAGAGAGACACAAGACGGTCTACTTTAGTGAGCGAGCAATCACTCCCTGGTACCAGGACGCCGGCCCCGAGGGGATTGCCAATGTCCTAAACGCTGTAGTAATGGGCTTCGGTTGCAACTTGGCCTTTCGAAAAAACTTCTTAGAAAACTTCTCGCTTCTGCCCGAAGACCTGGGCGCCGGCTCCGTCATCGGGTCCTACGACGAACCCTACATGTTTCTCCAAGTCCTCAAGCACGGCTTCCGCATTTACTACACCCCCTTTGCAGTAGTCACTCATTTCTTTGAGGAGGAGGCTCCCCGCGAACGGAAATCCCGGCTCCGTCACCATTGCGCAGCGGCGCTCGCCTTTCGGCTGAAGTTGCTGTTGGACGAAAAAGGCTATCGCGTGGCGACCCTCAAGAGTCTGCTGATTGGATTCTACCGAGTGGTGCGCACCTTCGTTGGCAGGAAAAACCCACTCGAGCCGCCCGAAATGCTGTCGTTTTCGGAGAAATTGTCCGCTCACCTGCGGGGATTCCGACTCTTTTGGAGATCGCGCCAACGGAAGGATTCCCCGGAGTGAACCGGTTTCAGAAGCCTCATCCCGGGAACCAAAATCCGCTCTGTGAGCGCACAATTCCATCGTCCGTCTGCCTCGGCAGCTTCCCCCTTTGTGGCACAAGTTATGGCACAATGGACAGGCTAAACAGGAAGCTGCGGGGAATCCCTAACGGATGAGCTACAAGATGGCCCAACTCGTTATGCAGCTTTGGATTCTCTTCCTGCTCCTGTCCGTTCCCGGGCAATGCCTGCAACACAGGCCGGAGCACTCCGGCATGGCGCACGGGAGCCAATCCTCGGAATCCTCGCCCCAAAACCAGGCCCAACTGGAAGCCGAAAAACAATTTTCGGAGTTCAATCACCATTTTGCCGGACTTTTTATCCTGCTCGTCGGGCTGCTGGCGTTGCTGGAACCGTACCTGGCTGCCCGTTTCCATTTCATGCATTACTTCTGGTGCGCGCTGTTCTGGATCCCCGGAGTGTATCTGTTGATTCTCAGTGATCCGGAGTCATGGCCGGTGGGAGACCAGAGTCTGCACTACGTGCTGACCCAAAACATGCAGGTATTGCAGCACAAGGTTTTTTCGCTCTTATTGCTAGGCCTCGGATTGGTCGAGTACCTGCGGGTTCGCAAGAAGCTCCGGGCCAAGTGGACCATCGCCTTGTTCCCTGCTATAGCTGCGGCGGGAGCGATGTTATTGCTCTTGCATCCGTCGGCGGCCCACGCAGGAGGAATGGCTGCAGCGGCACATCTGGACATGCAGAAGATCGAGCACCAGCACATCGGTTTTGCGGTGGTAGGGTTTGGGATTGCTCTCACCAAAGCCATCGCCGACACCGACAGGTTCCAAGCCCGCCTGATGCGGATTCTCTTTGCCTAGCTCATGGTGCTTCTGGGTGGGCTTCTGATCACTTACACCGAGTGAAAATAATCGGCCCCAAAAGACTGGCTCCGGCGAGGTTCTGATCAGCGACGATTTTTGCTAGAATGGTTTGCTAGTTTGTTCTGCTCGGCACCGGACCGAGCCAGGCCAAGCACGGAGAGGTGCTGGAG
>JACQSY010000144.1 GCA_016211085.1 Acidobacteriota bacterium
CTGCGGAAGCGCCTTGGCCGCAAGAAGAATTAGTGTATCGTCTCATAAACAGCTCTACAGCGCCCGTCATTCCGGACTTGATCCGGAATCCAGGCCTAACAATCTGGATTCCTGCCCCGTATCAGGTACGGGGCAGGCTTTTCGCAGGACTGACAACATGAGTTGGGGCACTGTGAAGGGACCAGCAAGACAGTACATTAGCTACAAGGCCTCCGTCGCCTCAACTCGGTGCGGGTGTGCGGTTTGCCAAAGGTTCGCCTTCATGTTATGCTTTCCGCTGTGGTATGCCAAGCGCAGGCGTTGGCGACAGGATTGTTCGCGTTGGTAAGAAAGGTGGTATAGGTATGTCCGGCGAGCAACCACATCCCCAGACTGAGCAGCCGAAATCGTCGATACATGATTTTGCCGGAATGGATCAAGCATACGAAGCATACACAGATACGATGAACGTTCAAGTTCATGGGTATACTGTCACCTTGATTTTTGGTACAAGAGAAGGGCCGGAGAAACAACCACGGGCCAGGGTCATCCTGCGTATGAGTCCGCAATTCGCAAAGGAGGCCTCTAAGGTATTGGAACGGGTTACGAAGAACGTCACTGTAGAGATTCAACAGGCTCCTCCAAGCGCCCCGACACAATAAGAGGAAACATTCATGGTCACCACCGCCAGTTACGCACCGATACGGTTGGGCACCGCAAGGCCGCCGTACGCTGTTGTTTCTGTTGATAGCAGTCCAGTTCCACCCGATAGCATTCCCCAAGTCAGTGTAGTGGGCTTTGGCGCATTCTCGGTTGTCATCACCCCAAGCGACGAAGGATTCATTGCCGAAGACCTCGACCATCATGCATATGGGGTTGGTTCATCACAAAAAACCGCTCTATCGGACTGGTATCAGGCGTTGCTTGGCTCATATCAAGTGCTTTTAGAGAATCAAAGTGTTCTAGCCCCTCAGTTAGCAGAGGAATTGCGTCAGCTTGCCCTGAAACTCCAAGACATTGGGCCTTATGGCTCCTCTTAGCCGCGACCTTCTCGTCAGATGCTTTGAGGGCAAGCTGCATGGGAAAGTCGCCAAAGAGACAGAACACATTCACTATGCCTTTTGGCTGGATGGGCGCATAGTAGCTCAAACACATATAAGTCCTCCGAACAAGTATCGAGACTATGGAGACGACATCCTTTCCAGAATTGCTCTCGGCCTTGGTGTTGGTTCTGGAGTTTTGCGTAGGTGCGCTCAGTGTAACGATGACGATACACGAAAGATACTCAAGCTGTTTCGTCAAAAACTCACCAACCATTCTAATTCCTAATCCCATCGGCGTACTTACTTTGATCCTATCACCAACCCCTAATTTTGAATAACGCTCCGTAGTTGTTGTCCAGTGAATATGTCAGTCTAACTGGTCAGTGATTTTGTCAGTACCCATCTTCTCCAGGGATGATCGGGGCCAGGCTTGTGGCCCTTGTCGTTGATGCTCGTCCGGAGGCCACGCGGGAGAGGCGTTGAAGGGCGACTTCGCGGGGCTGTTCAGGCTGCGCGTAGGCGACTACCGCGTTATCTACGCGCGGACGGACGAGGGCTATCTGGTGCTGCGCATCGGCCACCGGCGGGATGTGTACAGCGTGGGCAGATAGGGAGCGTACCTCACCTCCTTCGACTTCGCTCTCCGAACAAAGTATCGGAGTCCGCTCTGCGGATGCGGACAGGACAGGCTCTGTTTCCCCTCTCCGCATGCGAGGACGGAAGAGGGAGAGGTTACACGCAGAGCCGGAGGAGCCTCACGGGAGGCCGACGCAGAGGACCTGTTGTTTAAAGGCGAGGAATACAGTCAAGTTGCTGCGGCTTGAGCTTTGGCTTTATGTTTGCGATGAACTTGGGGACTCGCACTCCTTTGAGTGAGTTGGTCGTGCCTTGCCGTAATACCCACTTTCGCCCTTTTCTGACGGGTCTGCTATCCTAATAGCAGGCACTCATAATAAGACGCGCCTATCAAGCAATAGGAAGCATGCAAATGCGCCTATTTCGCGAAATCGGGGGCTTTATTATGCAAAAGTTGACTAAGTCGCGTGGAGAGCACCTTAAGCCCGTGAAGTTGTTCCTCGACGATATCGAGCGCATTGTAGCTACGCTTCGCGAGGTATCAAGCGAGGTCGAGATAACGACAGACGAATACGTCCTCGCTGATCTAAGCCAGTTATCTGATCTGAAACACGAGTGCCTAACAACCCTTAAATTACTTAACAGGAATCCATATCTAGCTGTGGATCTTGAACCTAGCCGAGTCTGGTTATACATCGCAGAGGATACACCAACTGCGCGCGGCCTGTACGAAAAAGTACGATCAATCTTAGTGCAGCAAAGACGCCCCTTTGCTTCTGCCTTGATCAGCTGGTGGTTTCCCCTCATGATATCGGCTGGCATGGTCACCGCGTTTCTCATTGGGACAATCCAAAGTAATCCGCTTGCCGTTGGTCTGGGCTTGGTGCTTTTTGGCTTTGCTCTTTGGGGTATGTGGTACAGCCATCGTGTCGTAACTGGCCGATACTCAATAATCATCCCAAAGCGTCGACGCGAGTCTCCTTCTTTCCTGAAAAGAAATGCTGACCGCATCATCCTTGCAATGATCTCTGCAATAGCGGGAGGAATCATTACTTCTCTGCTCAGCTCATTGATTTCCCAATTCATTGGACCAAGCCGCTGAACGTTTTTTGAGCCCTTGACTGGAGACACTCCGGATAAGTTGTACTACTGACGTACACTACACCTGGCAGAGGCCCGGCCCGCCACCGCCAATGCTATAATCCGCCTATGATCATTGACTCCCACGTCCACCTCTTCCCGCCGGAGGCCATCGCGCACCGCGAGCGCTTCCTGGCCGCGGACCGCACCTTCGCCGCGCTCTACGCCAGCCCCAAGGCCAGGCTCGCGACGCCGCAGGAGCTTGTCGAGCGGATGGACGCGGCGGGCGTTGACCTCTCCGTGGCCGTCGGCATCGGCTGGGAGAAGCCGGAGCACTGCGCCCTGGCGAACGACGCCATCGCGGACGCGGTGCGCCGCTACCCCAAGCGACTGGCCGGATTCGGCGTCGTGAACCCCCGACACGTCGGGGCGGCTGCGGAGGTCGAGCGCATCGCGAAGCTGGGGCTGCGCGGCGTCGGCGAGCTGCATCCGGACAGCCAGGGCTACGCGCTCGACGACGCTCGGGTGATGGCGCCGGTGATGGACGCGGCGCGGCGACTGGGGCTGGCGGTGCTGGTGCACGCCTCGGAGCCGGTGGGGCACGCCTACGCGGGCAAGGGGACCGTGACGCCGGACGTGCTCGTCCGCTTCATCGCGCGCTTCCCGGAGAACGACATCATCTGCGCGCACTGGGGCGGCGGCCTGCCGTTCTACGCCCTGATGCCGGAGGTGAGACGGCTGCTGGCCCGTGTGTGGTTCGACTCGGCGGCGACGCCCTTCCTGTACCAGCCCGACGTGTTCCGCATAGCGACGGAGGCCGTGGGAGCGGAGCGCGTGCTCTTCGGCAGCGACTACCCGCTGCTGGGCCAGGAGCGGGCGCTGGCGCAGGCGCTGGAGGCGGGCCTGCCCGCGAA
>JACQSY010000141.1 GCA_016211085.1 Acidobacteriota bacterium
CCTGATTTTGCCGCCAAGTCTTTTGGAATCAGCGTTTGTTGCAAAACCAGGGTACCAACTGACTCTGACGAAATCGGAGCTCAAAAATGTGTCTTTTCTCTTTTAATTTCCGCTACTTACAATTCGCCGGACGAAAACTAACTAAGAAAAAGTTTTATCCGTCCTTAACCTTTCCTTTATCAAATCTTCACACAGCTCGCATTTCATGAAAGGAGGAGGAGAACATGAGATGCGCTTGAAAAGAGCTTCACGAATTTTAAACGCAACTGCACTTCTGCTTCCGGTTTGGTCCATTTTCTTTTCGGAACTGTTAGCGCAAACAAAGGGCCCGCAACCTAAGAAGCCTGCCGCTTCTTGGCAGGTTTCTTATCGGGATGGGGTGCGATTGGAAACGCGGGATGAGAAGTTTCGATTCAGAATTAATGGGCGATTTCAGCACGACTGGGCCTGGATGGACCAAGATGAGGCAATGTCAGAAAGGTTCGGCAAGTTGGAAGATAAAACTGAAGTTCGCCGCGCCCGAATCGAGCTTTCAGGCAATCTCTACCGTCGCGTTGAAGTCGCTTTCCAGCTCGATTTTGCCGACGGTAACGCCCAGGCGAGAGACGTCTACATTGGAGTCAGTGGTCTGCCCATACTGGGGCGCTTGCGTGCCGGACATTTTAAAGAGCCTTTCAGCCTCGAAGAGCTGACCAGCAGCAAGTACATCACCTTCATGGAGCGCTCCTCGGGTAATGTCTTTGTGCCTTCTCGCAATATAGGGATCGCATTCAACAACACGCTGTTTCACGAACGGATGACCTGGTCTGCGGGTTTCTTTGCGAGGAGCGAAGGATTTGATTCGCTTGAGCTTGACGAGGGCTTCGCAGCCACGGCCCGTGTGACGGGCCTTCCCTGGTATAAGGAGGATGGAAAACGGCTCTTGCACGTAGGCGTCGGATTGAGTCATCGCGATACGGTTTCGAACCAAATCCGGTTTCGGCAGCGTCCCGAGGCGCACCTGCCCCCCCGACTGGTCGATACCGGTGTGTTTCCGGCGCAAGCGGAAAACCTAATTGCATCTGAATTAGCACTGGTCAACGGCCCTCTTTATGTACAGAGCGAGTGGACGGCCGATATGGTAAGCAGGCCCGGAAGCAACCCTCGTTTCTCCTCCTTCTACATCGAAGGGGGCTGCTTTCTAACCGGAGAATACCGGCGCTACAACAGAGACGACGCAACTTTTACACGGGTGCGGCCAACGAAGAACTTTTTCGGCGGTGGCGGGAAAGGAGCGTGGCAGATTGCCGTGCGGTTTTCGATAGTCGATCTGAACGATCGGTCAGTCTCCGGAGGGCGCTTGGACGACCTGACTATCGGGCTGAACTGGCACCTGAATCCCTATGCCAAGATCCTGTGGAATTACATACGGACCTACCGGGACGAGATCGGAAACGCCAGTATTTTTCAAGTCCGATTCCACATCGATTTTTAGTTCTTAATCTAATCTTTACAAATGGCGTGTAGATTGAGGAGGTAATGATGAGAACCACGATACAGTTGCTGATTTTTGTATCTGCTCTTGCGCTGCTTGGCTGTGGTCGCAGTCGTGAGGATGCATTGGAGGGTCTGTCGGGGACGGTCAAAGTAGATGGATCGAGCACGGTTTACCCGATTACAGAGGCCGTGGCCGAAGAATTCCAGCGAGAACACCCCAACGTCCGCGTCACGGTCGGTATTTCGGGCACGGGGGGCGGCTTTCAAAAATTCACCCGCGGAGAGACCGATATCAACGATGCTTCGCGGCCCATCAAAGCTTCCGAAATCGCAGCAGCCGAGCAAAACAAAATCGAATTCATCGAGCTACCCGTCGCGTACGATGGCATTGCTGTTGTTGTGCATCCCAAGAATACCTGGGCCCAATCGTTGACTGTTGCAGAACTGAAAAGAATCTGGGAGCCGGCGGCGCAAGGGAATATCACACGCTGGAACCAGATTCGGTATGAGTGGCCTAGTCGGGAAATCCACCTCTTTGGAGCCGGAGTCGATTCAGGCACCTATGATTACTTCACCGAAGCCATCGTGGGCGAGGAGGGCTCGAGCCGCGGCGATTTTACATCCAGCGAAGATGACAACGTACTGGTACAGGGAGTAGCGCAGGATGAGAATGCGCTGGGTTTCTTTGGATATGCCTATTACGAAGAAAACAAGGACAAGCTCAAGCTCGTAGCCCTCGACGATGAAAATCCCAAAGACGGCGAGGGCCCGATCCATCCCGCACCTGAAACCATTTCCAACGGCACTTATCAGCCGCTTTCCCGTCCCATCTTTATCTATGTGAAACGCGACGCCGCCGAACGGCCGGAAGTTCAGCGTTTCATCGAGTTTTATCTGCAAAATGCGCCGATGCTGGTTCGGGAAGTAGGATACGTTCCGCTTCCCGAACGTGCGTACCAACTCGCCCTGGAGCGTTTTCAAAAGCGGCAAAAAGGGAGTATGTTTGCCGCTGGGGGCTCTCAGGTGGGCGTTTCGATTGAAGAGCTGTTGCGGAAAGAATCTGGCGAGCGGGAATGAGGGCACACACGCGAGAGAAGTGGATCCAGACAGCTTTTTTTGCTTGCGCCGTTTTATCCATTTTTACCACGGTCGGTATTGTCGCTGTCCTGATCTTTGAAACGGTGACGTTTTTTTCAGAAGTCTCCCTGGTTGATTTTCTTACAGACCGGGAGTGGACGCCGCTTTTTGCGGACAAGCATTTCGGGATTTTGCCGCTCTTAAGCGGCACTCTCCTGGTGACTTTAATTTCAATGCTGGTCGCACTACCGTGCGGACTCCTGACGTCACTTTACTTGAGCGAATACGCTCCTGAGGCTGTTCGCAAGATCATCAAACCCCTGCTGGAGGTTCTCGCCGGGATCCCGACGGTTGTTTACGGGTATTTCGCCCTGCTGTTTGTAACCCCTCTGCTGCAAAATATAATTCCGATCCATTTGGCAGGCTTCAATTCGCTTTCCCCCGGCATTGTGATGGGGATGATGATCCTGCCCCTGGTGACGTCACTGAGCGAAGACGCCATGCGGGCTGTGCCGATGAGTTTAAGAGAAGCAGGATTCGCCCTCGGATCCAACCGGCTTCAAGTTTCCTTTAAAGTGGTGATTCCTGCTGCATTCTCCGGGATCAGCGCTTCGTTCATCCTGGCCGTTTCACGGGCCATTGGCGAGACCATGATTGTGGCGATTGCGGCCGGCCAACAGCCAAGGTTGACTATGAATCCGCTGGTTCCGGTGGAAACAATGACGGCCTATATTGTCCAGGTCAGCCTGGGTGATACTCCTGCCGGCACGTTGGAATACAAGACTATCTTCGTGGTGGGCATGGCCCTTTTTGTTTCAACATTGGTGCTCAACGTCCTCAGCCATCGCTTAAGAAAGCGATTTCGAGAAGTGTACCGATGAAAGTTCGTCGCGCTGCGTCTTGGATCCAGATTTGGAAGGAACTGATTTTTCAAGCGGTTTGCCTGCTGATCTTGATGGCTTCGCTCATTGCGCTTGTTGCGTTGCTCGCGGATGTCTATGCGGATGGCTTTTCCCGCTTGTCCTGGGACTTCGTAACCGGGTTCCCTTCGCGTTTCCCGCATCGTGCCGGCATCCTGCCGGCTCTTCTCGGGACGATTTACATAATGTTGCTTACGGTCCTTCTGGCGTTTCCGGTAGGAGTGGGGGCTGCCATTTACTTCGAAGAATACGCTTCGGTGGAGCACACGCGCTTTTCGCAGTTGGTTGAAATCAACATTGCCAATCTGGCTGCCGTCCCCTCGATCATTTATGGGTTGCTCGGGCTAGCCATTTTTGTGCGTATGCTCTCTCTGGGCCAAAGCCTCCTGGCGGGGGCGCTTACGTTGGCACTGTTGGTCCTTCCCGTCATCATCATCGCTTCGCGTGAAGCGCTGCGCGCCGTTCCAGCGTCACTTCGAGAAGCGTCTTTTGCGTTGGGCGCGACGCGCTGGCAGACGATTCGACGCCAGGTGCTGCCTTTGGCATTTCCCGGGATTCTGACGGGAACCATTCTTGCTCTTTCAAGGGCCATCGGAGAAACCGCGCCTCTGATTACGATTGGCGCGCTGACTTACGTGGCTTTTATTCCGGAAGGCCTTTTTTCCCCTTTTACCGTTCTTCCCATTCAGATCTTTAATTGGATTTCCCGGCCACAGGCTGAATTTCACGCCAATGCCGCCGCCGCCATTGGCGTGTTGTTGCCGCTGTTGTTTCTCATGAACGGGGGGGCCATCTGGCTTCGAAATCGTTTCCAAAAGAGGCTTCGATGATCCAGGTCTTTTCGGAAATCCCTCAAGCTGCGCCGTTAAAAGAAACCCGGGCAAAGATGAGGATTGAAGAGCTGAATTTTTTTTATGGAACCACTCAGGCACTTGCGGATGTGACGATGGAAATCCCCCTCAATCATGTGGTGGCGCTGATCGGCCCTTCGGGTTGTGGCAAGTCGACTTTGCTGCGCTGCTTAAATCGGATGAACGACCTCATTCCGGGTACACGCGTGGAAGGAACGGTGATGCTGGATGGATCGAACATTTACGATCACAGTGTGGAGGTGGCCGAATTGCGCTGCCGGGTAGGGATGGTTTTTCAGAAATCAAACCCTTTTCCAAAGTCAATTTTTGAGAACGTCGCTTACGGATTACGCGTCAACGGTTGGAAAGGCCGTCATGAAATAGAAGAACGGGTCAAGCTTAGTTTAAGTGCGGCGGCACTTTGGGAAGAGGTCAAGGACCGCCTGCATGACTCGGCGCTTGATCTTTCCGGCGGACAGCAACAGCGCCTGTGTATCGCACGGGCGCTGGCTATCCAGCCGGAGGTTCTTTTGATGGACGAACCCGCCAGCGCCCTTGATCCCATCGCCACAGCAAGAATTGAGGAGCTGATCCATCAGCTGAAAAGGAATTACACCATTGTGATTGTGACGCACAACATGCAACAGGCGGCTCGCGTCAGCGACTACACCGCTTTTTTGTATCTGGGAAGGTTAGTAGAATACGAAAACACACAGCTCCTGTTTACCAAACCAAGAAAAAAGCAGACCGAAGATTACATTACGGGCAGGTTCGGATAATGGAACGACATTTTCTGGATGAACTCGACCAGCTGAAAAAGCAGCTTCTGATGATGAGCGCTCATGTGGAAAGAAATATCGGCGACGCCATCCAGGCCTTCATTCGACGCGATTACCAACTGGCAGAGCAGGTGAGGAACCGCGATCCGGAGATCGATCTGGCTGAAATTCGAATTGACGAACACTGCATGTCGATGCTGGCACTGTACCAGCCTGTGGCTCGCGATCTGCGTTTCATCACCACGGCGCTAAAAATTGTAAAAGACCTGGAACGGATCGGCGACCACGCTGCCGATATCGCCAAACAGGCTTTGGCTGCCATGGCTGATTTGCCCATCCAAGGTGTCCCCGATCTTTCCGCAATGACCGGATCAGCCCAGCAGATTCTAAAGAAAGCATTAGATGCTTTCGTCAAAGCTGACGTGAAGTTGGCCTGGCAGGCGATTCAATATGACGATGAAGTCGATCGGCTCCACGAGAAAAATCTCAATGCGCTGATTGCGCTGATGATCAAAGATCCCCCTAGCGTCAGTCAGGCCATTCACCTTATCTATGTCAACAAGTACTTGGAACGTATTGGTGATCACAGCTCAAATATTGCCGAAATGGTGATCTTCATGGTGGAAGGCAAAGATATTCGCCACCTTGAGAAAATCAAGCGGCTCAGCAAGAGGTAAATCCTGCCTTTTTTCACAGTGACGTACTATTTTCGTTGTCGGTCCTGGGATGCGGCCCGCACGAGGCCGCTTTGACCACAGCTCAAACCCAGGAAAAATACTTGAGCGTATTTGTGAAATTCTGTCCTGAGTAGTTTGCTGCGAGGGTAGCTGAACGGCCTGGTCCGGGTGATCTTTGTTCAAACTGCTCGAGCATTGGGTTGACCCTGATCCTTGACAGCAACGCCCGTTGGAATTTCATTCCTCTTTGAGGGTAACTCGTATGTACGGCTTTTGGCGAGGCTGCTCAATCTCTTTGCCGAATTCCTCCATAATACGCTCTCGTTCCTCAGGAGATTCAAGAGCACGCTCGAGACGTTTAATGGCCGTACCCACCACATCACGATGGTGGAGTCTGCTGCCGAATCGGTCCCGACTCAGTTTTAACCAGAGTTGATGAACCCGATCGATATCCTCCGGCCAGAGACGAGGAGGGTGGGGCCCGAGATCGTAAAAACGCGATCTCCCCTCCTGGTCGACCAGTTCAAAGGTGATTCCACGCTTCGGTTTTACCTCCCGGACTAACTGCCGGGGAAAGATTGAACTTGTCTCAAAGATTCCACTTGCCCGCGCCGATGAGGGGAGATGTATCGTCCCGGGCCTCCAGGGAAGTCTTCCGCGATTAGGTCTTTAAAGAAAGCGGCTCAAGCCCCGGCTTTTTTGATGATGCCTTATTTCTTTTTAAACTCCCTCCATTTGTAAAAGTTGAGATGCGGATCCGCCAAATAGGCGGCAAGTTTCTGGGGATCCTGATTACGCAGCTCCGTAATCTGATTCACGTAAAGGTTTACTTTTTCAAGATTGTCGAGCTTTCTATATACGGCCACCAGAAAATTCATGCCCTGATATTGAAGTACCGTTTGTTCGGCGCGGCTGTAGACTTCCTCATTCTCGCGGTACCATTGCAGAGCTTGCTCCATTTGCCGGGCAGCTTCATCCTGTTGATCCAGGCTCGCAGCTACAAGAGCCAAATTGTAGAGAACCCGCCCGTGGCTGCGCCGATCCTTTGCTTCCTGCGCTTTTTGGAAGGCCATTTGCAAATGGCGCCGAGCCTCCTCGTTTCGTCCCAGAGAAAGGTATGCTGAACCCAAGTTCAACAGCGTATTCGCTTCCCACGTCTTGCGACCGCTTTTTCGATTGAGTTCTGTCGCCAGTTGAGAATAGCGTAACGAAACCTCCGGCTTTCCGGTGTACAAATAAAACGTTCCCATGTTCAGCGCATACAAGCCCCGATAGAGATCGTCCTGCCTGCGCTCCGCAATTCTTAGGGCCTCCGAGTAATTTCGAAGCCCTTCGGCCTCGTTCCCTAAGAAAATTTCGGCATAGCCAATATTGTTAACGCAAGAAGCGATTAGTTTCTGGTCCTCCACCAGGCGAGCCAAAGGAATGGCGTGCTGGAGCTTGCTTATGGCCTCAGAGTACTCTGTGATGGCTTCGTCGTATTCCTGACGATCCCACAGCTCATCCGCGCGGGTCGTGTGCTCGGCTCCCTCGATGCGGAGTTTCTTGGCCTGAAAACGCTTCAAAGACGTTTGCTGGCCGGTGAGCTCAGCGTGGAGTTGAAATATAGTTTCATATCGCGCCAGGTCCACCTTGAGTTGGTCGAATTTTTTTGCCAGGATGTCGCTGCGCGCTTTTTGCCGTCCCATTTCATCAAAGTCCCGGTCTATGTCTTCCAGAAGTTTGCTTAGATCCGCCGTCAGCGGCTCGGCATATTCCCGAATGAAGCTTTCGGCCTGTGCCCGCTCTCCTCTCTCTAACAGAGAAAGGATCTGTCCCACACGATTTTCCCCAGGAGATTCTTGAAAGGGTGGCGAACCCCAGGCACCGGCAGCTTTAAGAAGAAAAAAGACGGCAAAAGCAAAGTAGATTGATTTAACAGTCATTCTTGTCATGAGTCCACCTGGTCGCGGCATTTGAAAAAGGAAATCCATGAGGATTTTCCATCGTCTATTTCTCTGAATCGTGCTCGCACGTTAAAATCTTGCTTACTAAGTACTCCAACTCATAAATACAGTCACGCATTATTTTCGTTGTCGGCCTTGGAGTGCGGACGCACGAGGCCGCTTTAAAAGCGGGCGACGCGTCGCCCGCGCTGAAAGCGGCGACCCATCGCCACATCTCTGAAAGCGCGGGTCAAGCACATTCTCAGTTGCCCCCTACTTGCTCAGAAGCGACCCCCTTGATCAGTTTGCATCCCTTAGTCCCTGTTTTTTTGCGGGTCTCCCCGAACCATCTCTACGCCCTCTCGGGGCATGAAAATATTCCGGAACGTGTCGCATTCACTCCCCAGACCTCTTTCGGGTCTATGCGGCGATCGCGCTCACGCC
>JACQSY010000145.1 GCA_016211085.1 Acidobacteriota bacterium
GACTGGAATCCTTGCAGGGCTGTTCTGGTTGAAATTCGACTGATAGATCAGTTCAAAGCCGAGATCCATCGGCCCGCCCAGGGAGAGCAGAGGCAGGCGCAACTGATAGGCCCCGTTTCCGGCAGAGACGGGATCTCCCGTAGTTGCCGTTTGCGTGTAATTGAGGTTCCCTCCGGTAGTGACAAAATCCACAGAACCTTCGTTGGTCTGATTCTGGGTCACAGCAGTACCAACAAAGAGTAGCAGTACCACGACTGCTGCCACGGGCCGCCAGAGGGTTTTCCTCTCCCACAGCATGGACTCACGCAATTTCTCAGTTAACGTCTGCATGTGGTTACCTCGCGCGAAATAGAGTTACCGCAAGACAGGAAGCATGTGGTCCGTCGTTGGTCCCGACGAGAAGAGATCTGAATCGACTGAAGACCCATGAGTTGTTTCCGTGTGACGCAGAGTCAGAATATGGCATGGTGGTTGGATTCCAGACGCTTCCGCTGGATGAAGATGTTGTGGAGCGCCCAGCCGAATTTTTCCATGATCTTGGGCGAACAGTCCGGACTTCATGCCCCTCCGAATGGGCTTCCCACTGAGACAGGATCTTCCGCAGGGATTGTATTGTCATACCTGCGGACACCCCCCTGAAACACAGATTCTCCGGCCTGCACGGAAAAGCTGCCGGTAAGTAATATAACAAGCAGGATACGACGGGCCGTTGCGAAGGATTTGCCTTGCTCAAATGCCACAATCCATTGCCAACCCATGACCCTTCTCCTTACACAAGATGGGTACAGGCTACCCAGCAATCCTACTGCACAACGGTGGGCGGCACCGCCGAGAGCAGAGTCAAGCCCATGTCTCCAAATAGTTGCTGTGCGATCAATGGCTCGGTGGAGCGGACGATGACATAACCACCTGCCTGGCCCGAAGTGGCAGGAATCAGTTCGGACAGCAGTTGCGAGATCCTTTCGCCCGCTCCCAGGGAGAGAGTTCGCTCGCCCGTTTTCACTCCGCCGGCCGAGAATACTTCAATGGTGACTTGCGCCGTGGCTGTGCCCGGATTGTACAACGCCAGGCCGGTGAAAAAGCCGAGCAGGTTGGCTACCTGGCCGAACACAGCACGGGTGAACTTCCGTGTCTGCAACAGCATGGAAGCGGCATTGCTGAATGTGATGGGGTCTCCGAAGATGACATCCCCAATGATTCCCGGGCCATCCGCTTCCACTCGAAGGGAACCAGCTCTTGCGGGAGGTGCCGTATTGGCGCCTAAGCCGAAGAGCTGGCCCACATCGTTTTCCAGCAATTGCAGGGGCGCCAAACTGGCTGTTACAGACTTGGCGAGATTACTGCCGTCTTCAGCGACCACGGTAAGTTTCACCGATCGCGCCTCGTTGCCGACGTTGACCAATTTCAAGTCGGTGAACACGGCAAAGCCGGGAGCGAGCTCGCCGTTTGCCAAGTGGGCTGAGAAGGATTGATTGGCATTGTTGCCCGAACTTGCATTCAATCCGATCACCGTGTTGTGGTTCGGCAGTTCAATCAGCTCAAAGCCGACGGCTCCCTCTCCGCTCGTCACTTCTACTTCAAGGAAGGCACTGGAGACGCTGAGGTTAGTTGCGAAGATTTCCGAGACGGTCCTGTAAAGGAAACCTTTCGCCGGAATGTTTTCCGTCTGTGGAGTCACCAGCACCTGGCCGGCCTGAGGCCCATAGAGGCTGAGCCGCAACGCGACGGGCTGATCATTGGGATTGGCGATACTTATGTAAGTCGTCGCCTGCTGCCCGCGAAAAGCGGTTGCACCTTCAAAAACACGCGTGAAATAAAATTTCTTGGACAGTTCGGCAAAGGCAAGAGAGCCGTCCAACTGGCTCGGCCCGCCAAATTGGAAGAAGCTTGCAATCTCGGGGTTGTCCGAAGTCAACTGCACCCATCCGGCCTGTGGAGTCGAAGAGCTGATGCCGAAGACCTCATTTGCCAGTCGCGCCAATTGATTCTGCGAAGGGAGAGGCATGAGGGCCGGGTTGCTGGGAAATGTGAGGAGACGACCGTCGGCGCCAAATGCGCTAAACTCTAGGTTGGCGACTTTGTCGGAAAAGTTCGAGACTGCAAAACCTACGAAGCTGATGGCGTTGGCCTGGTAAAAAGGGAAATAAAGGCCGGCGGAAGCCAATTGTATCTTCCGACTCAGCAGATTTCCGGCATTATCGTAGCTGTAAGCGATGCTAATGCCTTTTTCATAGTCTGCCTTCACAAGCCGGCCGGCGTCGTCGTAGGTGTACTTGATGATGCCGGCAAGGCAAGTTCCTACGACCAATAGGAGGCAAGATATAAAAGCGAGAGTTTTCTTCGCCCTGCCGGTGTCCCTTTTGGAATCGAAATTGTGCCGATGCGGTGGATTTCCGCCCCACTGACGATGGTTCATCGCTCTCCTCCTTCTGGCCCCCGGGCGCGGGCGGCGGCAACAGAGAACATTAGATGTTCTCCGCAAGTCTGAATGGGCAGAGTTTATCTACTTTATCCGTAGCAAAGCAATCTTTTTAAGAGGCGTATTAGACTGGCACCTCGCTGCACCCTTTTAGCAGTCGAGCTCGGTTTGCAGGAGCCAGAAGATCTTGTAGTAGATTTGGAGTCGAAGTGAATCGAGTATTTGGAGTTGGCGGCAGTATCATTTAGGTTCCGTTGATAATCGTCTCGCTAGCAGAAGCTCGCCAGGCAGTACCCCCATCCGATGCTGGGCTGGCCAAGACCTGCCGGAAAATGCAGATCACGGCGCCTGGGGTGGGTTGCTGGCAGAAGCAGCCGTACGGTCAGGTGGTCTGCCATACTCCCCTTGCAGCTCCGAAAGGCTATACCCCGGTGGAAGTCCAATTGCGAAAATGGAGGGATGGGGCCGCGGCGGAATTGAAATCCCCGAACCGGGAGGCCTTCGAAGCCCGGCCGGAAAACACGACTGCGAAGTGTAGAAACGAAAATTGTTTCAGCGGAGGGGTTCACCCCATCAGTGCGTCGCTAAGGGAAGGTTCAGCAGACCCTATGTTTAAATCTAGTGTGGTGTCCCAGCTAATTCTTTACAACGTCGTACCTTGTCGAGGATAACGTCGGCTGTGGCCTTCCAGACGAA
>JACQSY010000148.1 GCA_016211085.1 Acidobacteriota bacterium
GTTTAGAATTAGCATAAGCTAATAAAGAGCTAAAGTAGTGTCTAATATCCGTGGATAACCAAATGACAGAGAAGACAAGTGCCACTGGAACTGCAGAAGAATATCTGGAAGCCATTTTGAACTTGGCCAGCGAGGGCAAGAAAGCGCTTGGAGCGCGTCTTGCTGGACGGCTGCAGGTATCGCCTCCGACAGTAACGGCCACGCTAAAGCGCATGAAACGAGACAATCTTATTACCACAAATGGAAAAGAAGGGATCTCACTAACGGAGAAGGGCATGAGACTGGCTATAGGCATTGTTCGGCGACATCGTCTCGCTGAGCGATTCCTGATGGATGTCCTTAAGATCCCATGGTGTGAGACCCATCAGGAAGCGTGCCTGCTTGAACATGCAATGTCCGATAGAGTGGTAGATCGGCTGTATGAAGTCCTGGGGAAGCCTGCTACTTGCCCGCACGGCAACCCCATACCGGTGGACGATGTTTTGCCACCCATTCGCGGCGTACCTCTAAACACTGTGGCTGCTGGCTCAACTGTAGTTGTAGAGCGAATTTCTGAAGAGGCCAACCGTTCACAAGAGCTTATGGAGTACTTCGAGCAGTTGGGAATCAAGCCCGGGGCCACTATTACCGTCACGGAAGTAGCTGAGTACGCCGGCACGATGTCTGTTTCGATGGGAAAGAAGCCTTTCTCACTCGGTACCAAAGCAGCCGCTATGGTATGGGTGATCCTGCGTAACCCATAAAGTCCCCGCGCGGTCAGCCAAAATCCCCCAAAATTAGTCCACACCTCCCTGAAAACTACTTGACACCTCTTTATGGTTAGCATATACTAATGATGATAGTTAGTAAATAGAAAGCATTTGTTTTTTATTTTGCTAACTGTCTTGCAAATGATTCGCATGGGCATTAACGATGAACGGCAGAGCAATTGAACAAATAGGCATACAGAAGACGCATTCTCAAGCGAGCTTGGGAGGAACCGAACAAGCCGGCAGAGGAAAACAATCCTTTCCGCTATTTATGAAGCCAGTGGGACACCTATAGAGAGTCACCATTTTGTATGCTTGACCTGCGGCGGTATCTTCGGCCTGAACCCGGTACTGAATAAGGATGAACGACTACTATGGCAAAAGGAAGTGGAGGTAGTAACCGTGCAAGTCACCATCAAAGGCTATTGCGCCGCATGCCGTGTGAGAGGGAAGGAGGGTGGGCTAGCATGCACTGATAATTCTTCAAGTGGTTGAGTTCCTTAACAACAATATTCATGAAATAGGAAAGGAGATAATACATGTCTTTTCGTTTTAAGTTACCTGCGTTACTAATGATAGCCCTGGCGCTGGTTATGATTGCTGCCGGATGCGCCCAGACAGCGCCGGCACCTGCTGCGCCAACTCCGGCTACATCGCCCACGCCCGCACCGGCTGTGAAAACACAAACACTCACGGTATATTCAGGCCGGGCTGAAGGACTGATTAAGCCAATAATCGACCAGTTCAGCAAGTCCACTGGCATAAACGTACAGGTTCGTTACGCCGGAACCTCGGAGCTGGCAGCCACCATTCTGGAAGAAGGCAAGAACAGCCCGGCGGATGTTTTCTTTGCCCAGGACCCTGGAGGACTGGGCGCCGTGACACCCCTGTTAACCAAGCTCCCTGAAAGCATTACTTCTCAGGTAGAGCCGATGTTTCGCCCCTCTGATGGTAAATGGGTTGGTATTTCGGGTCGGGTGCGGGTGATTGCTTACAATACCCAGAAAGTCAAAGAATCAGACCTGCCGGATGACATCTTTGGCCTTACCGACGCCAAGTGGAAGGGACGCATCGGCTGGGCGCCCACCAATGCTTCTTTCCAGGCGATGGTCACGGCCATGAGGAAGCTATGGGGGGAAGAAAAAACGAAACAATGGCTGGCGGGAATACAGGCCAATAATCCCAAGGTCTATGCCAATAACAACGCCCAGGTCACCGCTGTCAGCACCGGTGAAATCGATGTTGCGATGCCGAATCACTATTACCTCTACGGCTTCCTTCAAGACAAAGGCGAGTCATTCCCGGTACGTAACTATCACCCCAGAGCAGGCGGCCCTGGAGCGGTAATACTGGTGGCGGGTGCCGGCATCCTGGATACTTCCAAGAACAAAGAGGCTGCCGAGAAGTTCGTGGAGTTTATGCTCTCCCCGGTAGCCCAACAATATTTCGCCGGGCAAACCTTCGAATACCCGGTGATAAAGGGTGTCAAAACACACCGACTGCTCACACCGTTGGCCGACATCAAAAGTCCTGAAATCAGCATGGCGGATATGGCTGATCTGAAGGGCACGCTTAATCTTATGAGGGAGACAGGGATAGTACCCTAACAAAAATGGCAGTTGGACTCTCAAAGCTGGCAATTGGCAGGATAGGCCGGGTGAACTACGCCCGGCCTCCGGCTGCCGTATGGCTATCAGCAACCCTGGTAGCCATAGCGGTCTTGCTGCCGCTAGCTTACCTGGCGTTGCGGGCTTCGGGAGCGGGCAGTGAGCTTTGGAGTCTCTTGTTCCGAACCCGTACCTTCGAGATACTGGGGCGTACCGTAGTCCTGGTCATAGCGGTGACGGGCATCTCATTGGCAATATCCCTGCCGCTGGCATGGTTGACCCAGAGAACGGACCTTCCGCTACGGCGGATATGGTCGGTGCTCACTGTTCTCCCCCTGGTCATCCCCAGCTATGTAGTAGGTTTTGTAGTCGTGGCAGCATTAGGTCCGCGCGGTATTCTCCAACAGGCACTGGCCGGTCCCTTTGGCTTGGAAAGGTTGCCGGATATCTATGGCTTCCCCGGTGCACTGCTTGCCGTGACTCTCGTCGCCTACCCGTACATCCTACTGCCTTTGCAGGCTTCAATACGTGTACTTGACCCGCGCCTGGAAGAAGTCGCCCGCAGCCTGGGGCATGGACGGTGGGCTACCTTCCGACGAGTAGTTCTGCCACAGCTCCGCCCGGCCATGGCCGCCGGCGCTTTGCTGGTGGCCCTCTATACGCTCAGAGACTTCGGCGCGGTGTCACTGCTGCGCTATGAGACTTTCACCTGGGCAATCTATCTCCAATACCAGACGTCATTCGATAGAATACTGGCTGCCGGCCTATCGCTGGTGCTGGTGGTCATAGCGGTGGTAATTTTGTTCCTTGAGTTTCGTACCAGGGGGAAATCTCAATACCACCGGGCTGCCGCTAGCGTCAGCCGTTCTCCGACTTACGTCAAGCTGGGAAGATGGCGGTGGCCCGCTCTGGGCTTCTGTGCCCTAGTCGTTCTTACGGCTCTGGTCATGCCTGTTTCCATTCTCAGCTACTGGTTGGTGCGCGGCTTTTCCGCCGGTGAGGTGCTCTGGCAAACTACCGGCTATGCCCTGAACTCGGCTTACGTTTCCGGTCTGGCCGCGGCGGTCACCGCGATGGCCGCTATTTCTATCGCCATCCTGGATGTGCGGTATCCCAGTCTGTTCAGCAGGCTGCTGGAACGGGTAACCTATATCGGCTTTGCGCTACCCGGGATTGTTATTGCCCTGGCGCTGGTCTTCTTTGGCGCCAACTACGCCACGCCGATATATCAAACCCTGGTGCTTCTGGTATTCGCCTACGCCGTACTGTTTCTTCCCCAGGCAGTAGGCTCCATACGCTCGTCATTACTCCAGGTCAGCCCCCGGCTTGAGGAGGCGGCCCGCAGTCTGGGACGGACGCCACTGCAAACGCTGGCAGCAGTCACGTTGCCCCTGGTGCGCCCGGGAATCCTGGCCGGGGCAGGGCTGGTCTTTCTAACAACCATGAAGGAATTGCCAGCGACACTACTTTTGAGTCCTATCGGTTTCAAGACACTGGCTACCTCAATCTGGTCGGCCACATCTGAAGGTTTATTTGCCAGGGCGGCTTTTCCTGCCATCTTGTTGATATTGCTGTCTTCTGTGCCGATGGCATTTCTGATTATCCGGGAGAAGAGAAGAAGTGATAAATAACATTGCGGTGCAATGCGCAGACATTAATAAGAGCTTCGGGCAAACACCAGCGATCCAAAATGTTAGCCTGGCACTGGAAGAGGGTAAGTTTCTGGCATTACTAGGACCAAGCGGTTGTGGTAAAACCACGCTACTCCGGCTTATCGCCGGTTTCGAAATGCCTGACAAGGGAACTATTGAAATTGGCGGCAGGACGGTTAGCGGCCCTGGCGTATTCGTACCGCCTGAAAGCCGCCAGGTGGGTATTGTTTTTCAGGACTATGCCCTGTTCCCACA
>JACQSY010000149.1 GCA_016211085.1 Acidobacteriota bacterium
CTCCGCTCACTTCGCCCTGGCCTGCTTCTTTGAAAGGTAACTTCTGAGTTCTTTCATACTTCTCTTCCCTAAAACCCGAATCCTCACCAAGGGGGTACGATCTCTATTCCGTTTCCCAGGGCAAGCGTCAATGATCGGTTGACACTGATCACTACCTTTGATAGGCTGCGTCCCCCGAGGTCGACATCCATGAGCAAAATTAGATCTGGAGTAGTACCACTGTTTTTAGCCTTGGTATTTATTGTGTCTTTGTTGTTGTTGGCCTTTGGCTATCTGCAGTGGTCGGTTGGTAATCAGTTGCAACAAGCAGATGAGCTGGAAGGGCGAGGGCAATATGACGCCGCCTTCAAGCAATATCAGGATCTGGAAAAGCAGCTTAAGCGTGTGCGCTGGTTGAAAACGGTTTTTAGAGAAGAGTACAGTTCCTCGCGCGTTGCCCAGTTGCGCGTTCTGTACAAGCAGGAAAACTTTGACTCAGTTGTATTTAAGGCTGAGGCTGATGTGCAGGATGCAGACGTGGATCCCGGAGCGGTCTATTTCTGGAGCGGCAGCGCCCTTTACCGGAAGGGATTAGCAGAAAGCGGCACGGAAGATGCCTTTCCATGGTATCACCAGGCACTCGAACAGTTTCGTAAAGGCGTGGAAGAAGACACCCAGGCTCGCTGGAACCTGAAGTATAACTATGAACTGGTCAGGACCATGATTGAGCAGGCGACTAAACAGCAAGAGAAAAAGCCTGCCAAGGTTCTCCGCCGTAAAGAAGAACAGATCGAGGCGCCTAATAAGAAGATTGAAGGTTAATTTCCAGTGTCGTTTGGCGCCCCAAAAGTCTTATATCTCCTCTTCCTGCTACCTTTCTTCTTCATTCTCTTTTCGAGCATTTTCCGCTACATCGAGAAGGTACGCAGTCAATTTCACTATCGCGGAGCAAAACGCCTGAACCGTTTCTCCGGCCGTTTCCATTACGTACGTCTGGCGCTGTGTTTTCTGCTCGGGTTTGCCAGCCTGATTGTGGCCCTGGCTGATCCCCAGGTGGAAAGAGTGGTCAAGGAGCCTGTTTACAAGAAAATAGATGTGGTTCTTCTGCTCGACAATTCTTTTTCCATGCGGGCCAAGGACATTGCCCCTTCTCGAATGGAACGAGCGCGCGAGGAAGTGAAAAATTTTATTATTCACCGCAGCGAAAACATCGGTCGCTTCGGACTGGTGAGCTTTGCAGGTTCCAGCGTCATTCTTTCTTACTTGACGACCGACCCTTCCAACATTCTTTTTTACCTCGATTATCTCGAGACGGATACCCGGCCCTCCTTTGGCACTAATATCGGTGCCGGCGTGAAGAGCGGCTTGCAGGTCGTCCAAAAAGAAATGGAAATTGATCCGACTCTGCGGCCGCAGGACTTGATCTTTATCCTGATTTCTGACGGCGAGGACCACGGCAAGGAACTGCGGGACGTGGTCCTGCAGGCCGTCCAGACGCGCATCAAGATTTACTCCATAGGCTTTGGAACCCGCATGGGAGCCTATATTCCTATCGGCGAGGACAAAGGAAGAACGGTCTTTCTGCTGGACGAGGAGGGTAGGAAAATCCTCGCAACCTTTGATGAAGCGACTTTGCGTTGGACGGCCGAGGTCACTCGCGGGCAATTTTATCGTTCGCACACCGGACGGGAGCTTTACGAAAATCTGAACAAGATCCTTTGGAGTGAGCGAAGAGTGACATCCGTCAACACCGTTACCAAGAATACTTCCTTGCACTACTGGTTTTTAGTTACCGGTTTTGCGGCACTCGCGCTATTTTATGTTCAATATTGAACCTGGGTATAAAACATGATGACCAAAGAAGAAGCCTTACACCTGCTTTCGGAAATTGAAGCCGAAATAAACCGCATTATCATCGGGCAGGAACAACTGATCCGAAACCTATTGATCGGATTGTTTACAGAGATTCCCTACTCTTTTAAGAAGGCAGCGGAGTCCAACGGAGCCACTGGCGGCTGCGCGCATATCCTACTGGAAGGGGTGCCGGGTGTGGCCAAGACTCTGGCGGTGGTGGCAATTTCCAGCGCAATTCACGCTCGTTTTCAGCGCATCCAGCTTACCCCCGACCTGTTGCCTGCTGACATCGTTGGCACGCGTATCTACGATCCGACCAGCGGCTCTTTCAAGGTGGAACATGGCCCAATTTTTACTAACGTGCTGTTGGCTGACGAGGTCAACCGCGCCACTCCCAAAACGCAAAGCGCCCTTCTGGAGGCGATGCAGGAGCGACAGGTCACGTTGGGAGAAAACACCTTCAAGCTGGACGATCCCTTCTGGGTGCTGGCGACTCAAAACCCCGTGGAACAGGAAGGCGTCTACATTCTTCCTGAGGCCCAGCTGGACCGTTTTTCGATGATGCTGCGCGTCGGTTACCCGGAACATGAAGCAGAGCTGCGAATGCTTCGGATCAAAATGGGGGAACTTGACGTGCGCCGACTGGTTGAACCTTCTGCCGTCCTGGAAATCCGACATTTGATTGGTGGGACTTACGTGGACGATCGCCTGCGCGAATACATTGTCAGGGTGGGTCGCGCCACCCGGAATGCAACGGAATTCGGCATTGATAGTCTAAAGAACCTGGTAACGGTAGGAATCTCACCCCGCGCCTATCATCACTTGCTTGCGCTGTCCAAGACGGTAGCGTTTTTCAAGGGCCGCGACTACGTGCTCCCATCCGATGTTAAAGAAATCGGAGTGCCCGCCCTGCGCCACCGCATCATCCGCAGTGTCCAGGCTGAAGCGGCCAAGCTAAGCACCGATGATATCCTGAAAGAGATCCTGGAAAGGGTTCCGATTCCTTGAAAAGCCAGATTACAATTCCTCGGGAGGTCCAGGAAAACCTCCAATATATTGAACTGTTCACCAAGAAGAAAATTCGCAACCTTCTGGTGGGCAACTACACCAGCGTGCTGGTCGGGCACGGCTACGACTTTGTGGACCATAAGAAATACCAAGCCGGTGATGACATCCGCAAGATCGACTGGAACGCAATGGCCCGTACCGGTTATCCCCTGATCAAGAACACCCATGAAGAGAGGGACGTGGATGTCTTTATTGCTGCCGATTTGTCTCGGTCGATGAGTTTTGCTACCGGCGAACTTTCCAAGAAGGAACTGCTGCTTTACATCACCGCCACCCTGGCCTACTCGGCCCTTTCAGACCATATTCGCATCGGCTTTATCGGCTTTACCGATCAGGTGGAAATGGAGATTGAAGCCAGAAAGGGGAAGGCACACCTGTGGATGATGCTCAATGAGCTTTGGGATTTTCAGCCAAGGCACGCCAAAACCAACTTTCTTCCGGCTCTGGAACGGCTGCGCCAGCGCCTGAAGCGAATGAGCATTATTTTTCTGATCTCTGACTTCTTTTTTGACCAGAACATATTTGAAGAAATCGTTTTTAAACACATCATCTCGCGGCACGATTTGATTCCGATTCTGCTGAATGATCCCATTGAGGCGATCATGCCCGAAGGGCGCGGTTATTTGCGGTTGTGGGATCTGGAATCCGGGAAAAAACGCAACATTCGCCTCAATAGTAAGAACCGCCTTCTGTATCTGCAGTTTTTAAGAGACCGCCACCGAGAGTTGATTTCTCGCTTTTACCAGTACAGTCTGGATTTTCAGGAAATCCAGACCGATCAGTCTTTTTATGAGCTGATCATGACTTTATTTTTAATGAGGAAAAGACCATGATTCGAAACCTGGTGCGATCATTGGCCATTGTGGGAATGCTCAGCTTGTCCCTGATGGCTCAAGAAGACGCTGCGCCCCAGCCGGCTTCCGATCAGCCGAGCTTTAAACGCGAGGTGAGCCAGACTTCTTTGTTTCCCGGTGATCACTTTCGTTACGTGATCGAGCTTTATGTTCCGGCAGGGATCCGGGTGGCTCTGGAAGACTTTGATCAGAAGAGCGTCAACTTTGATCCCTTCGTGCTTAAGGCGCTGGAGACCTCGCAGCAAGAGCTGAACGGTACCTCCGCTTATAGGTTTAGCTACCACATCGTCAATTACGAGATCGGCGACCAAATTCTTGAAATCCCTGGACTCATCTTCAGGTACGAGAAACAGGGGGCGGCTGGGGCCAATGGTCCCACCACGCTGGAAATGCAGATTCCGCCGATGATGATGGGTGTGCGTTCCACCTTGAACATGCCGGTCGAGCATCTTCAGATAGAAGACACCCTGCCTTACAGCATTCCCCGCAAGAGCGCTTGGCTGCCCCTGACTGTGGGGTTGGCAGGGTTGCTTTTGAGCAGCATGCCCCTTTTCGCCCTGGTGCGAACCCGGATGCCCGACTGGCAGGCGCGGCGAAAACAGCTCAGCCGCCGCAAGTTCATGCAGAAATGCCTTACCTCACTGGAACGGCTGGAGAAGAGCGCCGCGACCAACAACGGGCATGTCAAGGAGCACTACAAGAGCCTGGAGGCACTGACCCAGGAGTATATCCAGTACTTCTGGAACGTTCCCGCCGCAGGACTGACCGACGAGGAGTTGGACCGCAAACTGAATCTGCCCGAAATCACTCAGAAGCAGCGTGAAGTGCTCATCAATGTGGTTCGAAACGGCCAGAGTTGCCGCTACGCCCCCGCCGCAAACGGGACTGATTGGCACGTTCACCTGCACCGGGACGTTTCCGAGATGAAGAGGATCTGCGCCTGATTCCATGCGTTTCGCTCGACTGGACCTCATTTACGTTCTAGCCGGGATCGCCATCTTGATGGTGTTGCTCCAGTGGAAAAAGCGTAAGCCGTACTTCGCCCACAGCTTTGCCGGACACAGCTATCTGGAGCAGATGAAAAGTTCGGCACTTCGCCTCCTGCCTAAAATCTTCGTGATTGCGGGCATTGTCGCTGCCGGCGGAGCGCTGCTGGAACCCCGCGCAGTTTTCAGGGAATCGATCCACCGCCTGGAAGGGCTGGACATTGTCATGGTCATGGACCTCTCCTCCAGCATGCAAGAGGCTCTGGGCGGCTACCTGGAGCAGCGAAAACTCTATGAAGCCGCCATGCGTGCCCGCGCCCGCGCAGGGGGAGCGATGCGCTTGACCGATCTTCCTCCGCCTGAGACCCGCATGCAGGCAGTGCAGCGAGCGCTGCTCGAATTTGTCTCTCTCCGGAAAAAGGACCGCCTGGCTTTAGTGGTTTTTTCCGAAAATACCTATATCGTGAGCCCTCTGACCATCGATCACGCATATTTGGAAAAGTACATCCGGATGATTGATGCCAACATCCTTCTGGGTGAAGGAATGACGGCCATCGGTGACGGTATTGCCGCCGCCATTGATTTGTTGCAACGAGAGAAAGAAGCGGATACCAAGAACAAGGTCATTGTGGTTTTCACCGACGGCGAACACAACTACGGGAGAGACCCCATTGAGGTGCTTGCCGACGCCCGTTTTTATGGGTACCGCATCTACATGATTGGAGTGGACCTTGGCGAAATCACACGCAAGGAAAACGTCCAGATGCTGATTCGTTCGATCAAGGACAGCGGAGGCGAGTACTACGACGCGCGGAACAAATCCGAGCTGGCGCGAGCTTATTCCGAAATCGACCGTATTGAAAAAGGGGTCTTCGTTCAGAAAACTCTTGAAACCGACGTCCCCGCTTACGAAACGTTTCTGATTGTGTCTCTCTCTTGCCTCTTTGTAGGCATTGTCCTCAACACCGTTCCGTACTTCATCGAGATTACCTGATTCCAGATGGGTTTTAATCCAGGATAAAGCGAACGCCGGTGATTTGTTTATATAGTAGGGCCCGGAGTGGAAGACGTGTTCGCATATTCAACCCTGTTACGACCCTTATTGTTCACCCTTGACCCGGAGTGGGTCCATGAAGGGACGATTAGCCTTTCCGAGCGGCTCTCCCGATCTTCGCTGGCTTTACGGATGGTGCGACGATTTTATGACGTGCAGCATAAAGGATTGGAGCTGAGCCTTGGGGGCCTGCAATTCAAGAACCCGATTGGGTTGGCAGCCGGCTTTGATAAGAACGGCAGAATTCATCCCCTCATGGCGGCCCTTGGGTTCGGTCATGTTGACATCGGCTCGGTTAGTCTCAGACCTTGGCGTGGAAATCCATCGCCGACGCTCCTGAGACTTCCCAAGGATGGAGCGCTGATCAATCGCCCGGGGTTAAAGAGCGAAGGCTCGGAAAAAGTGTATGAACGCTTGAAGAAATCCGCTTTTACCGTGCCGATAGGAATGAACCTGGTCAAAACCGCCGACCCGGCCATCGTGGGAGAGGCTGCTTTCCTGGATTATCTGGAGAATGTGAAAAAATTCTATCCGCTCGCGGATTACATTACCCTGAACCTAAGCTGTCCCAACACCAGCGAAGGACGCACTTTCGAGAATCCTGAGATCTTGGATACATTTCTGACCAGGCTGTCACCCGTGCGCAGGGAGCTGATCGAGCGCCATGGCAAAAAAGTCATTCTCTTGAAAGTTGCTCCGGACCTGACTGATGAAACTTTATTGGAGATCATGTCCATTGCAGCCAGATACGAGATGGACGGCTTCGTAGTCGCCAACACGACCTCCAGAAGAGAAGGACTAAAAACACCTGGAAAAGTCCTGGAGCGGTTTGGGTTCGGAGGGCTCAGCGGTCGGCCTTTGAAGAAATATGTGCAGGAGATGGTTTCCAAGGTGCAGCGTCATGGCGGGGGGCGTTTTCACATCATGGCGTGCGGCGGCGTCGGTTGTGAGCCGCACGTTTCTCCGGCAAATGAAGTTTGGGAATACCTGAAGCTGGGAGCCACCCTGGTGCAGTTACACACCGGGTTGATTTACTTCGGACCTTCAATCGTCAAGTCGATCAATGAAGGCTTGGTGCGGATCCTCGAGGCCCATAAGTACTCCAGCCTCGCTGAGTTCATGAGACGGCGATCTTGAGATCACTGGTCCACTCTCCAAAATCATCGACCTTACGCGCGCCTCGTCATCGCGCCTCTAGCCGCCGGTCGCGCTCGCAACAAACGTTGCTGTGTTTAGAATTGGGTACTGAACTAGGAAGCCTCCGCCGCAAGACCCAGGTCGGAGTCGGCCTTGAGATTCGGTTCCTCGGTCCAGAAACGTTTCCAGGTGTCGCCGTTTAAGAAACCTTCGGGCAACCAGTCCAGCTTGTCCATGGAGCCTTCCACCCAGCCTTCCGAGTTGACCCACGCATGACACGGTTTTCCCAGGGCAATCCAAAAGCGGGTTTTCTTGGGCTTTTCGGGATCGATCTCCACAACCATTGCGGATTGCGACGTTTCCTCCTCGTAGTGGCTGCCGTGCCGGCAGATGGAGTTTGGACCTGGGCCATTGGCGTGGTCTTGTGAGAACTGCTTCATCAGCTCTGGCGTCAGGCGTCCACGGACGCTTTCCAATAGCTCTTGAGTGCGGACATAACGGCAATAACTTGAGACATCGCCGGGGTTGTTGAGCTCCCGCAGGACCTGGAAAGAATTGGACCGCGAAGCAATACCGTTTTTGACTGTTTGCACGGCAACACGGTCGTATGAGCCTTCGATGATGAACCCCGTTCTTGCATCGACGAATTCAAGATTGCCTGGGGTAGCTGTCGGATTCTCTGTAACGCGAGCGGCAATGAGCAGGGCGGCCTCAAGGGCCGTTTCTTTTGCCAGTCCCTCCCGAGCCAGTTGGACGCGATCTAAAGCGCGCATCTGGGTGGTATCCACGGCGCGCTTACCCAACTCCACGGTACGAGCGATGTTGGTTCCAGCCGCCACTCCGAACTCGTTGACCCCCATCTTGAGGCCCGTGGAACCGGCAGAAGAAACCCCGATGAAGGCAGGAGACTGCCGATCACGGACCGAGAGCACGACATTGATCTCTTTGTGCTGGTAAAACTGAGGGCCCACCATGGAACCGGCCCCGATCTTGTCGCTGTTCTTTAGAAAAAGGGTTTTGCCTGCAGACGTCGCATCGGCCATTGCAAACAAAACGGTGCACTCATCAGGGGCCACCAGCCCCTGGCAGAGATTGAATGCCAATAGTTCCCGGACGTCGAGATTTGCGCCTCTGGAAATGGCGCGGATTTCTTCAAGGATACAATCCGGGTAATCGTGTGCCGCTTTTTGAGCGGTTTCAATCAGGCTGGTTTTTGAAAGACCCAGGGCAGCGCTGGCCCGCCAGAAATTCTGCAGATTAAATTCTATAGCTTGGGCCATAGACGCTCCATGGGTCCAACCTCGCTGAGAAGGATTGCCCTTACAGGTAATAGAATTCATGGCTTCCCCCAATCAGAATCGCATACTAGAATCGCATACTAGACGATCGGTTTTTGAAACTGTCCTACGGGTGGACCGACAATCTCGCCATCCTTCATGACAATGTTGCCGCGCACCACGGTGTATACAGGCAGCCCCTTGACACGCCAGCCGTGAAACGGAGTGACTTTCGACTTGCTGTGCAGCTTGTTCTTGTCGATAACCCCTTCCTTTTGCATGTTGACAATGGTCACGTCAGCGTCAGCGCCGGTATTTAAATTGCCCTTGCGGGGCCAAAGGTTCCAGGCTCGCGCCGGTCCCTCGGCTTGAACCTTGACATATTGGTTGAGGGTGAGCTTCCCAGCATTCACCTGGGTCAGCATCAAGGGAACGTTAGTTTCCACACCCGGCCATCCAGGAATGGCTTTCCAGATGTCCGAAAAACGGTCCTCCTCCATTTTTTCTTCCGGCGTGTGCGGCGAGTGGTCGGTTCCAATCACCTCGATGGTTCCGTCCAGCAAGCCCTGCCACAAGACTTCGGCATGGTCCTTGGTCCTGACGGGCGGGTTCATCTTGAGTAGGGAGCCCAGACCTTTTCGGATCATGTCTTCTGCTTTGCAAATCAGGTAGTGGGGACCGGTCTCACCCATTACATCCACACCTCGTTCCTTGGCTTTGCGAAGCAGATGGACCCCTTCTTTGGCCGACATATGGTAGATCAGCAGCTTGCTGCGGCAATGTTCAGCAAAGAGGATGGCGCGGCTGATGGCCTCGGCTTCCGCCACGGAGGGACGTGCCTCGAGATGGGCCAGCGGATCCTTGCGTCCCATCTTTTTAAGCTTTTCCGTCAGGTAAAACAAGATGCTGTTGTCTTCGGCATGGATGCCGCAGCGCAGCCCGGTGTCACGCATGATGTTCCAGGCGTCGATTATTTCTCCGTCGGAGGGTGCCGGAATGTTGCCGACCGTGGAGCCAAGAAAAATCTTGTAACCGCAAACCCCGGCTTCCGCGAGAGCCGGAATGTGTTGCTTGCTCCCCTCTACAATGACCGCATAGATCCCGAAATCAACCCACGACTTGCCTTCGGCGCACGCGAGCTTGAGCTGTAATGATTCCACGTCCTGCGTGGGGGGCTTCACATTCGGCATATCGATAATGGTGGTAATGCCTCCAACTGCAGCCGCTTGCGAGCCGGTACAGAAATCCTCCTTGTACTCGAGTCCGGGCACTCTAAAGTGAACATGGGGATCGATCAGCCCTGGTAACACGTGCAGTCCCGCAGCGTCGATGACAGTCTTGGCTTCCGGCAAGGTGTCAAAAACGCTGATTTCCTTGATCTTGCCTTCGTGGACAATCAGATGACCGCGCAAGGTTGAATGGGGTTCCACAATGGTACCGTTCTTAATGATCAAATCGAGTTGCATATTTGATGTTCTCCTCCTGCTGCTTGATCGATTCCTGCCCCGGGTGACCTAAGCCAGCAAATTGAAGGGGTCGGAACTCTGTTGATAAGCGCGGCTTGCCTGCTCGAGGTGCTTCCTCACCGCTCGCTCGGCCCGGTGAGGGTGCCGCTTCTCAATGGCCGCAATGATAGCTTCGTGTTCTTCTTGAATGGCCTGAAATCGGCCTGAAACAGCCAGTGACTGTAGCTGGGACCTCTCAGTGTATTCATGGAAACGGGAGACTAATTCATAAAGGCGAGGGTTGCCTGCCGCTCTAAAAATCAAGTCGTTGAAACGGGTATGAAGATGCACAGCAAGCCTGTAATCTTGCTTGGAAAAAGCTTTAGAGATGCCGGCGAAGATCTCCTTTAGTTTTGCAATCTCCCCCTCCGAGATTCGCTGAGCGGCAAGGCGAGCCGCCAATCCCTCCAGAGCACCTCGAATTGCATAGAAGTCAAGCATGTCCTGAGGAGTCAATTTGCCGACAGTCACTCCCCGCCCACGAGAGTAACGAACCAGGCCTTCGTTCTCCAGTTTCCGCAGAGCCTCGCGAATCGGGGTCCGGCTGACCTTTAGCTTCTTGGCCAGGTCGCTTTCAATCAAGCGTTCTCCATTGAGCAGATTCCCTCGCAGGATCTCCTCGCGAAGATGTTCAAAAACCGTGATCCGCACCGGCACAGTTTGACGCTTCTTGGATGTTGGCATAATCTACGCTTTAGAAATAGAAAGTGTATTCTGTTTTGGATACAATTTCAACTCTATCGGTACCGGAGGCGTGGAAGCCTGGATCGGGAGCGCACGGGAGCGAAGCGGAGTAAGCGCTTGTTTTGTCGCACCGGGAGCGCCCATTGTCACTCGCGCCTCGAATCCAGTTTGTGCCCATGACAACATAACGCTGTATAGTAAAGCCGGGAGTCGGTCAGGATTCCCTCAAGTGGCCAGATTTTATTTGCATTTTCTCTCTGGAGAAAATGCCTTTTCCCGGCGTACACTCGAGCATCTATGTACGAACCCATGGCCGAGATCATCTCAGATTTGCTTTGGCGACACCAGGCGATTGTTGTCCGCTCGCAGGAACCTTTTCAGCTCAGCTCCGGAAATTCCACCCCGCTGTACATCAACTGCCGTCTCCTGCATTCCTACCCGGCCACGCGTGATCTCCTAACCAGCTTTTTCCAAGCCATCTGCTATGAGGAAAATATTGAAGCTGATTGTATTGCCGGGGGAGAAACGGCCGGTATCGCCTTCGGTGCCCTGCTGGCGCAGCGTCTAAATAAACCCTTTGTATACATTCGCAAAAAAACCAAGGGTCACGGGACCGGGTCTTTGATCGAAGGAATCCCTCAGGGAAGGGTGACCCTTGTTGAGGATTTGATTACGGATGGGGGAAGCAAGCTTGGATTCATCCGCGCGATCCACGATGCCGGCTGCAACATCGAGCACTGCCTGGTGGTAGTCGACAGAGAGCAGGGAGGCAACGAGGTTTTGGCGAAGTTGGGGGTCAAGCTCCACGCACTGGTTCGCCTCTCCACCTGCCTGGACATGGGGGTAAGACTAAAGATTTTGTCGCCGGATGCCCTGCAACAGGTCCTTCATTACCTGGCGGATCCCAAGGGCTGGCATAAAAAGAAGGGATTACCCTACGCGGATGTCTCCCTATAGAGTCGGCCGGTGAAATAACCCATCGAAAAAATCGATTTTGCTGGCGTTTGAAGTCTCTAATTTAACACTCGGCTTCCACGACTTGCGCGACAGCAAGGAAGCGGCTGTGCCGGGAAAAATGAAACGATGACGGAAGCGATGGCCGGTCTCCTGCAGGGTTTCGTAATTGCCCTGCAGCCTCACAATCTCTTCTATTGTTTCGTGGGTGTTGCTATGGGAACGCTGGTGGGCGTGCTTCCGGGCCTGGGTCCCAGCGTTACCATCGCTATGTTGTTGCCGGTGACATTCGGTCTGGAGCCGGTTTCCGCCATCATCATGCTTTCTGGAATCTGCTACGGCGCCATGTATGGCGGCTCGACCACCTCGATCCTACTGAAGATCCCCGGCGAAGCTTCATCGGTCCTTACCTGTCTGGATGGCTACCAGATGGCACGAAAGGGTCGTGCCGGGCCTGCACTGGGGATCTCAGCATTCGGTTCTTTCATCGCCGGTACTTTCAGCGTGGCGGGGCTAACCGTCGTAGCCCCTGTTCTGGGCGATTTTGCCCTGAGGTTTGGTCCTCCAGAATATTTTTCTCTGATGATCATGGCGATGACTGTAGTGGTGTATCTGTCACGAAAATCGATGATCAAGTCGCTGATGATGGCACTGGCGGGTCTCATCCTGGGTTGTGTGGGAATGGACCCCATGACGGCAGAACCACGATTCACCTTTGGTCGGATGGAGCTTGGAGAGGGACTGGGTCTTGTGCCGGTGGTGGTGGGTCTGTTCGGGCTCTCTGAGGTTTTGCGCAACCTTGGCTCCGGCTCCAAACTGGAGGTGATCCCTGCAAAAATCAAAGCCTTGTTTCCAAACCGCGAAGATTGGAAAAGATCTGCAGGTCCTATTGGGCGAGGGACTCTGCTGGGCTTTTTTCTGGGCATTCTTCCAGGCGTGGGGACTATCGTGCCGCAGTTCTTGAGCTACGCGCTTGAACGCAGATTGTCAAAGCGCTCGGAGTTTTTTGGAAGTGGAGAAATTGAAGGAGTGGCCGGGCCGGAAGCCTGCAACAACGCGGCTATGGGGGGGACCTTCATTCCCCTGTTCAGTCTCGGCATTCCCTCAAATGCCATGACGGCCATGCTTCTCGGAGCATTGATGGTTTACGGTCTAAGGCCGGGGCCCACTCTGATCAACGACTCACCGGATCTGTTCTGGGGTGTGATAGCGAGCATGTATGTGGGAAATGCCCTTCTGCTCGTTTTGAACCTGCCCTTAATCCCTTTTTGGGCCAGCCTCATCAGAGTGCCTTACGTGTACTTGTCCTCTTTTATCGTTATTTTCTGTTTGATTGGAACGTACTGTTTGAATAACAGCGTTGTCGACATGTACATCGCTGTGCTCTTTGGTCTCATCGGACTGCTCATGAGCAAATTTGGCTACGAACCGGCGCCGCTGGTGTTAGCCTTTGTTCTAGGACCCATGATTGAGACGGCTTTAAGGCGCTCTCTGGTGCTGGGCGATGGCAACTTCACGTTGTTTTTCGAACGTCCGCTTTCAGCAGTTTTCCTGGCGGCGGCAGTGCTTTTCTTGGTTCTTCCCCTCTTTAAGAGGAGAGTGAGCGAGGGATTAGGTGCCGAAGATTAGGAACCTCGATCGCTGGGGTGCGCTGGCCTGGATGGTCTTCGCTGTTTTTATAGCCAGTCAGGCGTGGGCTCTGGGGTTGGGGACACGCTCCGCGCCAGGGCCTGGGATGGTGTTTTGGGGCTCGGCAATCATTCTATTTTTCCTATCGTGCTTGGTTCTGCTGCGCAAGCCCGACCCGCATCTGGCTGAAGAGATGTCTTCGCCCATTCCATGGGGGAAAGTAATATCCGTCCTGGCTGCGCTCGGGTTATACATTGCTTTTTTTGAAATTGCGGGTTTTCTAGTAAGCACAGGGTTGTTGATGGTCGTCTTGCTTTATTTGGCGGGTGCGACGTCACGGGTGCGTATTCTTACGGTGGCGTTGGGAGGGACCTTCTGTATTTACCTGCTGTTTCATGTCTGGTTAAAAATCCGGCTGCCCGGAGGCATTCTGAGTATTTTGCCTTGAAAGGCTCTCCTGTCGTAAGACAATGTTTTGCAGTGCGGCAATAAGCGGAGCCTCTGAGTGGCAAGCCATGTCAGAGGCACGCACCAAGCGAAGCGCAAGTAAGCGCCGCTGTGACGACTTCAGAGCAACTTCTTGTCAGGTACCGAGGGGTTTCTCCTTGACCTCTAACTTGGCGAGAAGTATGCTCAGTGCAATTTTTGTTGGTACACAAATACGTATACAACCATCCCCTGGAAATGGTTGGGCAGGGAGGGGAGGTTTTTTTGCATATTGTTTTTTACCGCTCATGGTACCAGACCTTGAGACAGTTTCGTAAAAGGGTACGATCCCACCCCCGGTTTCCGACACTCATTTCGTCATCATACAAACTGTTTCTCCCAAACAGCCTCCCTTGTAAAGCTGCCGCGCCAGAAGCCTTAACAGAAGGGTATCGGAAAATCCCCGGGTTTTTGGGTGGCTTGAATCAGGAGAAAAAATTCTAGAATTTTTCATAACCTTCTAAAGCAACAAGGAGTCGTTCTTTATGAGATCCGCTAGCTTACTTGTGATGTTTATGATCGCAGTAACTCTGCCCCAACCTTCCTTGGCACAAAAGAAGGCGGATATGATTCTCTACAACGGCAAGGTAGTGACCGTTGATGCCAATTTTAGCCTTGCTGAAGCCATCGCCATTCGAGGAGAGAAGATTATTGCAGTTGGAAAGACCGATGACGTTCTCCGCCTCTCGGATGAAACAACACAAAAAATCGATTTGAAGGGAAGGACGGTCATTCCTGGGTTGATCGACACCCATAACCACTTCCACTCCTATGGCCGGAATCACTACAAGCAATCCATGGGATTAACAAACTTGCGTGAATACCCCATCAACTGGCCACAAGTGAAAACGAAGAACGATGTTCTCGCACAAATCGCCCAGGCGGTGAAGCAATATAATTTCAAACCCGGTGAGTTGATTTTCTTTTATTCGATAGACTTCTTCATGAACCCCAAAGCTCCTACTCAGATTTTTTATGAGGAGCTCAACATGAAGGATCTGGACAGAGTTGCGCCCAATAATCCCATTGTGATCTCTATCGGAGGAGGGACGCGGATTCTTAATGGAGTTGCCCTGGTGAATGGGAAATTGTGGAATATCCTGGTGGAAAAATACGGCGACTATATAAAAAAATACGGACGTTATTGGAAGGACAGCAGCGGTAATCCCACCGGTCTTATTGAATCCCCGCTTAGCCAACTCCTGGAGCATGAAATGCTCCCTCGTCCCTCGGCCCAAGTACTTGCTCCTATGCTGAAGAAGGAATTAGAAGAGTGGAGCTCGATGGGTGTCACCACCATGTCCACCCGAATGGACTCTGAAGACGTGGAAGCCCTCAAGATCCTGGATAGGAACCAGCAGCTCAAGGTCCGCATCGCCTATGGGATGTCCGATTTTTTTGGAATCGAGGACCCCGAACTCAGTTTTCACCGCATAGGAGGTCTAATCGGTCTGGGCTCTTCCCGACTTTGGATCAACTCCTTCACTCCCATTATTGTTGACGGCGGCCAGGCGATGGCGGCTACAGACCAAAAGAGGATTCAGCCCTTCGGGAATGAAAGCAAATACTTTCCTATCGGTAATGCTTTGCTCGATCCGGAATACCGCGGGGCATCAGGCAACTACTATAAAGACTGGTTTTTTGCTGTAGCTCGGAGTGGAGGGCGCGTAGCTAACCTGCACGTGGGGGGCGACCGCTCTGTAAGACGGATGATAGAGATTCTGGAGGAGATCAACACAGAAGTTCCTTTAAGAGATAGGCGCTGGGCCATAGACCACTGTAGCCTCATGAATCCAGATCACATTGAGCGCGCGGTCAGGTTGGGAATCTACTTCAGCTGTGGGCCCACTTTCATCAAAGATTCACCCGATATTGAGCGTGTGTATGGGGAGAGAATTGTCAATACCTTTGTGGTCCCGGTCAAGACTCTCTTGAACAAGGGGGCGAAAGTTTCCTATCAGACCGACCGGCACTCTTATATCTGGGGCGACTTGCAATTGCTCATCACTCGCAAAGTGGGGGATAAAGTTTATGCCCCGCAAGAGCGTGTCGATAAGATTACGGCACTGAAAATGATCACCATGTGGGCCGCCGACTATCTCGACAGGGAGAAGGAGCTGGGTTCATTGGAAGTTGGTAAGAAGGCGGATATCGCCGTTTTAGACAAGGATTATTTAAATATTCCCGAGGAAGAGGTCTCCGAAGTCCAGGCCGTGATGACCATCCTGGATGGAGAAATCACTCATCTCCATCCCCAGTTCGCGGATGAAAGCGGTTTGAAAGCGCCCGGTGCCGTGGTCGCGACTTACAAGGAACTGTTCGCGCGACGCTAAAGATCCCGCAAGATCGAGGCTTGAATTTGCAGGCTCCCGACGCCTCTGAAGCGGAGTCGCGTCTAGTGTCGGGAGCCCGGATTGATGAAGCAATATCCAACGAAGAAGATGATAGGAGGGTCACTTGAATCTTAAATCAATCATTTTACTCGGAGGGCTCTTGGGGGGGGGCACACTCCACGGCGCTGCCTTTCAGGATGCTGCGATGTCGCAGGTTCGCCTGACGACACAAACAACCATCGGAGATCCGACGGCCGCGTTTAGTGTCCCTGTGTACGTCGAGATTCCCTCCAATCTCAACCTGAAATCGTTTACTTTTAATGTGAAATATTCAAAAGACGCAATGGTGTTTGAGAAGGCTGAAAAAGGTTTTCTCCTTGAAGCACCCGAATTTGTGCTTAAGTTGGAACCATCCAAGCCAGCCGCGCAGGAGGGTTTCCAGGAGGTACAAATCACCATCTCAAGTTCGGCAGCCGACAAACCCATGCCTCAAGGATCTCTTTTGTCTTTGTATTTCACTATTGCTCCAAAGATGCTCGAAGAGCTCGAGAAAAAAACGAAAGCGGCTCCTGACACCGCAACCGAGTCGGGCCGCTCGACGGTGACGCTGCAAAGCAGTTTTAAGGAAGCTAAAACCATGGATGGAAAACCCGTGCCGCCGGAACGGCTGACAACAGCGGATGAGCCGCTAAACCTTTTCAAGATCAAACCGGTCCAACCGTGTTTTTTTTATATGCATTAAGGGCGGTGCCATCATTTTTTAGGGGGCAACGGAACCGCAATGTTCTCTGTTTGAAGGAATGATTGAATGCGACGTCTGATCACCATTGTCACAGTTCTGCTTTTCACGGCTTGCGTTTCGAAAGACGCAAAGTTTCCTTCCCGGCCCATTGAGCTGATTATAGCCTTTCCCCCAGGAGGGGTGACAGATCTGGCGGGACGGGTTTTTGCTGACGAAATGTCACGGGTGCTTGGAGTCCCCGTGGTACCGGTAAACAGGGGAGGGGCGAGCGGTGTGGTGGGCACCTCTGCGGTGTTGCAATCGAATCGAGATGGTTACGTTTTACTCGGCAATACCATTACCGGCATGGTGCTAAGCCCTGCAGTTCTCAAAGATGCAAAATACGAAGCGGATAAGGATTTTGTCCCGATCGCGCTCATGTCGATTGTGCCCAATAACCTGGCGGTTCGATCGGATTCTCCTTACCGCTCGCTTCAGGACCTCATCGCGGCAGCCCGGCAAAAACCAGGGAAGCTGTCCTATGCGTCTCCCGGCTCGGGAAGTAACGGACATTTCGATGGTGAGATTTTTGCCAGCGCCGCAGACATCAAGATCAAACACGTGCCGTTTCGAGGAGGCGGAGAGCTTGCCACGGCTGTGCTCGGCGGCCATGTGGATTTCGGAGTGGGCGCGATCACCAATGTTTATGCTCTGGAAAAAGCAGGAAAACTGAAGAGCTTGGCGATCACAGGGAACATGAGATTCCCAGGACTGCCCGACGTGCCCACCTTTGAGGAATTGGGTTTAAAGGCAAATTACGTGGGAAATTGGTCAGGCTGCTTTGCACCGGCGGGCACGCCAAAAGAAATTGTGCAAATCTTGATCGAAGCCGCTAAAAAGGCGGTTGATTCGCCTCGATACCGCGAGAGGATCGAAAAAGTCGGAGCTTTGGCGCCCTTTGTACCGCCTGAGGATTTTCTGTCCATGATTCGCCGGGACAAAAAAATGGCCGCCGAAGTCGCAGCGCGCCTGAGCCTGGGAGAGCCGTCCCGTTGAAACGAAAGCCCGGCTGTGTACGCAGGCCGGAAGGTAACGAACGCTTACGCAGACGTTCGCACACCTTTTCAGAGGCGCGAGCGCCAGCGAGCGCTCCCTGCTGCACGAATCCACGCGCTTACTGCGCTGCGCTTCGTGCGCGCCTCCGACACTTTGCGATCAGAGGCGCGTCTATGAAATGGCTAGGTGCTGCTTATTCCTCCACTCCTCCGTCAGTAGAATAAAGAATCCTACCTGCGACGATAGTCTTTTCCGCTTTGATGTCTTTGATACGGTCCGGCTCCACAGACAATATGTCCTCATTCAATACAACCATGTCTGCAGCCTTTCCGACCTCGAGTGAGCCAAGGCGGCTCTCATCGAAGTTTAAGTAAGCCGGGCCTAAGGTGTAGTCTCGAATCGCCTCTTCAGCGGTAATCCTCTCCTCAGGGTTGCTGACGGTCCCGTCTGTCCCCTTGCGAGTGACGGCGGCCCACATGCCGAAGAACGGGTCCCAGCGACCAGCGCTTTGCCCCAGAATTTCCCAGGTTGGCACATCGGTTCCAAAGCTCACCGGAATGCCATTCTTGACGTAGGTCTGGTACGGGCCCCGAATGGGCTCGCCGGCGGTTGGCGGCGCAGTCGCGGAAACCGACTGGGGTTGAGTATTCACAGAGAGCTGCAGGGATGCCATTTTCTTCAGGATTTCCGCCGGCGGCAGAGTGCTGGCATGATGCAAATAATGGCGATGATTAGCACGCGGTCGTTCTTTCAGTATTTTTTCCAAGGACTCTACCGCCACTTTGATGGCAGGTTGACCGCTGGCATGAATCCCCATTTGCCAATTGAGTTCGTGCGCCCTTCGGGCCACGGTGTAAAAAACTTCCGGGGGAATTCGAAAGCCTCCCCTGCCGTCGATACTTAGTTTGACCGCCCCCAGCTTGAAGCGGTCATTTCCAAATCCCGTGTGTAGCCCCAACCCCTCCAGGTCTTTAATGGCAGCGGTAGCTCCATCCTTGGCGGGATCTTCATTGTATTCATAGCCCGGCCACAAGCGAATCTGGAATCTCAGACGAGGCAGGCTGTTGCCCCATTCAGCATAAACTCTCTGCAACGGGCCGACTTTATTGAGGGTGCCGCGAGATCCCAGTTTTGACCATGGGTCGAAAAGACGAAGACCCGCAACGTTGGCTGTGGTGATTCCCAGAGATAACAGATTCTGCAGCTGCCTTTTTAAATAGGCCATCACAGTGGCTTCGTCACCAGGATCGAAAGGAGGCAACACTCTCAGCACAAAGTTCCAGGCAGGAACTTCGTGGAGTTCTCCGGTGAGCCTCCCATTTTCATCCCGGACGATTTTTCCGCCGGGCGGGTCGGGCGTCTGCTCCGTGATCCGGGCCTTTTCCAGGCCGGCGGAATTGACGGACATCAGGTGGGCAGTCCGCGTGAGCACCACCGGCTGGCCGGAGACCGCTTTGTCGAGTTCCCATCGGGTGGGAAGTTCGAAATTGGTAATCCAGCCGTAAATCCATTCATCTTTCTGCTTGGATCGTTGCGAAGCTTGCCGCAAGGCCGCATAGAGTTCCTCTGCATTTCGCAGACGACTCCAATCGTAAATCATGGTTCCCGGACCCGGATTGAGGTGGATGTGACCGTCATAAATTCCGGGCATGACGGTCTTGCCCTCCAGGTCCACCTTTCGGGTGGCGCTGGTTGCAAGCTGCTGAATTTCGTCATTGCTCCCAATGGCAACGATGTTTCCGCTCCTGACCGCAAGGGCCTCCGCGCGCCCGAAAGTTGTTCCTCCTGTAATAATTTTCCCTCTGTAGAAAATCACATCCACAGAAGAGAGATCAGCTGCGGCGCTGGCGCGGATTTCGGGAAGTTGCGCCAAGGAGCCCGCACCAAGTACTCCCAACGAATGCTTCAAGAACCTTCTTCTAGTTTGCATAAGAGATTCCTTTCAGACCTTTGAGTGAGTAAGGCGTTTTAAACGATCAATAAAATTGCGGGTTTTTTCTTCAAACTGCCACCTCTTTTCCAAAGGTGACCCTTCGCTGATGGGACAGCCAAACCCTTGTTGGCCGTTTTTCTTCAAAACTAGCTCAGATGCGGGGTCGTCTTCTGGTGCGAATTATAGTCGGAGCGGAGATTCTGTCAAATAGATTCCAGGCTTGTCCTCCCCCAAATTTTGGCGCGGGCGATTCTGATTTTCCTAAAGAAATGATTTTTGTCAGACGGAATGGGTTAGAATAGTTTCATCTAAAGAAATGAAACAGAAGGGGAGGAAACGAAAGCGCGACCAA
>JACQSY010000147.1 GCA_016211085.1 Acidobacteriota bacterium
AAAAAAGCTGGAGAAGTTGGTTGAAAATGCTGCAGAATCGATTCACGGCTGAGTCCTCCCTTTCGATCAGTTATAGACATAACCAATCTGAGGGAATGCCTCAGCCGCTTCAACTCGAAAAGTTATTTTGGACAAGAGTGGGATCTAACGTATTCAGACCGGCGAGGGCCTCACTGTTTCCGAAAAGCTCAAATCCCACGGTGCCGTTGTGGCAGGTGGCTTTGACATAGGCGTCGCGAACATCTCCCAGGGAGGGAAAGATCTCGTTGATGCGGGCCCAGTAGTTCGCTTGGGGAGGAATGTTTATTGTTTTTTGGGGAGCCAACACCTCCCCCGACGCACTGAAAACCTGCAATGTGAGATCGCGGGCAGTAGCCGATGGGTTAGCGAAATAGAACTCAGTAAATGCTCCAGCACCGTTTCGCACCTCCGGAAAGACTTGAGTTCTAAGAGGACGGTAAGAAACGTCGGCGCCATCCAGAAACGTTTGCCCCGTGTCTCCTACCAGGAAAAAACCAGTCACCCCTGAATTGTTGCTTTCCGCGCTGATCCAGCCGCGGTTTTTTTGCGTCGGGTCGGTATTGAAAAGAGTGTCGGCCGTAACCGCCAATTGCTGAAATGCTCTCAAAACTTTGGTCTGGGACGGAGCGAGCTCTTTCCCCTCGGGACCAAGGAGCCTGAGTTTCACTTCCGCATCCCTGCCGGAAGGATTGGCGACGGCGATACCCGTAAAAAGGAGGTTTCCACCCTCCAAAACCTGACTGCGCTCGAGGGGGAAAACTAGCGAGTTCTGAGCAAGAGCCCCTTTACTCGCCAGGAGGAAAAGAAGAAAACCCATCCGAGTTTTCATGTTCACACCTCTTGTGCGATGAGGTACTTAACCCAGGATGTATTTTCTAGTAAGCCACGGAGAAGCCTTGCTGTCAAGAAACCTGCTTTTCGCTCTGGGAGGTATAGGTTCTTTCAAGCACGAATCAAATCACCTCAACGGGGCTGCCGGGGGGCGTCTCGTCGCATCAACGTATCCCGGTATTCTGGGGGGACGGAGCACTTGTGGCCGAACCGCAGGTAAATAGGCGGCTTGATTCACAAAAGGCCCTTCTGACGTATAATTGGAGCACTTTTAAACTCTGGCAGGGAGGCAACTGCAGATCGCTACGCTAAAAGCGCGTATACTCATTGTGGATGACGAAGAGTCTCTGCGGCACATGATGGGGAGACTGCTCGAGACCAACGGGTATAGCTGCCAAACGGCCGCCAATGGACGGGATGCCCGAGCCCACCTCGAAGAAGAATTCTTCGAGGTGGTGCTCTGCGACCTCAATATGCCGGGAGAATCAGGTCTGCAGTTGGCTGATTTCATCGCCGGGGCCTACCCCCAGACTGCAACTCTCATGGTCACTGCGTGCACAGATCCTGGGCTCGCCGAGCTCGCACTAGATCGTGGTGTGCTAGGCTGCCTGGCCAAACCCTTTGACAATAACGAGCTGCTGCTTAACGTAGCGAATGTGCTGCGGCGAAGAGAGCTGGAGTTGGCCAGCAAAGCTAAGGAAGAGTTTCTCCAGCACGCCATCCACGAAAGGACTCAGGCACTTCACACCGCTCTGAGGGAGCTGGAATCGGCGGAGGTCCAAGGGCAACCCTGCCAGGAAGAAGCGATTCATCGTCTGGCACGTGTCGCTGAATCTCGGGATTTTGAAACAGTCGAGCACGTGCTTAGGGTGAGCCATTATTGCGGTCTCCTGGCGCGCAAGCTTCAATTGCCAGAGTCGCAATGTGAGCTCATCCGTCTCGCGAGTCCGCTGCATGACCTGGGAAAAATCGGCATCCCCGATTATATCCTTCTGAAGCCGGGCCGGCTTTCGGCTGAGGAGACGCGAACCGTGCGTCGCCATGCCGAGATCGGTTATGGGATTCTCACCGATTTCCAGGGTGAGTTGATGCAACTAGCCGCGAAAATCGCCTGGACCCATCACGAGAAAGTGGACGGGACTGGTTATCCGCGGGGCCTGTGCGGTGAAGACATCCCGGTCGAAGGCCGCATCGCGGCCATCGCCGACGTGTTTGACGCAATAACCAACAAACGGACCTACAAACCCGCTTATTCGATTGATGAGGCGGTTGAGTTGATGGTCAAAGGAAGGGCGACCCACTTTGACGTCCCGCTACTCGACCTGTTTCTGGATGCGATGGAAGACGTCCTGCGGATCATGAAGCTTTTCCCCAATCATTCCCGACATCAGCCGTAATAAAAAGCTGGCCTCCACAAAAAAGTTCTTGCGTTTTTGCGTATTAATCCGTTAAAACAAAGCCTGTGGAAAAAGAACTTCAGCAAGACAAACGGCTTTGGATGCTTTTTGAGGCCATTACAGCGCTCCGGGATTGTGAAGAGTGCGCGCGCTTTTTCAGGGACTTGTGCACTCTGGCCGAGCTGCAAGCAATGGCCGAGCGTTGGGAAGTCGCCAGCATGCTGGCGCGTGAGCTCCCGTACCGGCGGATCAGCGAGCTGACCGGCGCCAGCACGGCCACAGTCACCCGAGTGGCCCATTGGGTTAACCACGGCGAAGGCGGGTATCGAATGATATTGGAGCGCCTGGGACTGTCCCGGACTGAAGACGCCGGGGGAACCGATAAGCATGAGACTTAATGGCGACAATTTGAAGATGGCCGTGCAACGGCAGGGAAGGTTGGCCGAGCCCTCCATTGGGCTGCTTAAGTCGGTGGGGCTCGATTTTGACTACTACGAAGGACGTCTTTTTGCTCATTGCCGCAACTTTCCCCTCGACATTCTCTTCCTGCGCGATGATGACATCCCCGAATACGTGCAGGACGGGGTCACCGACCTGGGAATCGTCGGGTTGAACATCACAGAGGAAAAAGGGGCGCAAGTGGCGCAGCTTGACTGTCTCGACTTCGGTTCCTGCTCACTTTCAATCGCCGTACCGGGCAGGGGCTCGATTCGAACGGTTTTTGATCTGCAGGGGAAAAGGATTGCCACTTCCTATCCGCGTATTTTGAGCCGTTTTTTGAGCGAAAAAAAAATTGAAGCTCGTGTAATTGAAATCAGTGGTTCAGTTGAGATTACTCCCAGTCTGGATGTTGCGGATGCCATCTGTGACTTGGTTTCCACGGGGAGCACGCTGCGTCTGAATGATCTGGAGCCGATCGAGGTCATTCTGAAATCGGAAGCGGTATTGATAGCGCATCCCCAGTCGCTGGCGGATCCCCGAAAACAGGAATTGGTGGAGCGCCTGCGAATTCGATTTCAGGGAAACATCAAGGCGCGAAAGACCAAATACATCATGATGAATGCTCCACAGAGTGCCCTGGAAAGAATTCAGCAGATCCTCCCGGGGATGAAAAGTCCGACCATTGTGCCTTTAGCTGAAACCGGCATGATCGCCATCCACTCTGCTGTGCCCGAAGAGTTCTTCTGGGACGTAATTGAAAATCTAAAAAAGGCGGGAGCCTCGGACATTCTGGTCGTGCCGATTGAAAAAATGGTGGTCTGAATGAGGCGTTTCCGATTTTCTGAACTCACTCCTATTCAACTGAAAGAGCTTTGCACCCGCAATCCGCTTTCAGAGCCTTTCCTGATTCAGAAGTGTCGGGAAATCTTTACACAGGTGCGGCTGCGCGGCGACGACGCGTTGCGCGACTACACCCGAGAATTCGACCAGACCGAGCTGGATGGCCTGCGTTGCACCCGCGAAGAGCTTTCTGCTGCCTGGGATGAGGTTCCTTCAGAAAAACGGATAGCGCTGGAGAGCGCAGCAGCAAACATCCGCCGCTTTCACGAAGTGCAGAAGTTCTCGGAAAAGGAGGTTTACGTTCAGCCGGGGGTTTGCTGCTGGAGAGAAAGCCGGCCGATTGAATCCGTGGGGCTCTACGTTCCCGGAGGCAGTGCGGTCCTGCCATCTACGGCGCTGATGCTTGGAATACCGGCGGTGATTGCTGGATGCCGGCGTGTTGCGCTGTGCGTGGCGCCGCGCCGCAACGGGAGCGCACCTGCGGCGGTCCTGGTGGCTGCGCAGATGGCCGGAGTGCACGAGGTTTTGAAGATTGGCGGCGCTCAGGCTATTGCCGCGTTTGCCATCGGAACCCAGACCATTCCGCGAGTCGATAAGATCCTCGGACCGGGCGGCCGTATAGTTCAAAGCGCCAAGTTGCTGGCCAGTTTCGAAGGTGTGGCGATTGACATGATTGCCGGCCCCACCGAGGTTCTGGTGATTGCAGACGAAGAAGCAGATCCCGAGTTTGTGTGCGCCGACTTGGTTTCTCAGGCGGAACATGGAAGCGACAGCCAAGCCATTTTGGTTTCCACATCGCCACCCCTGATCGAAGCAGTGCTGGAGCTTCTCAAGATCCGATTCGCCGCGCTGCCTCGCTTTGAACTGGCGCAAGCGGCCCTGGAAAACAGTTTTGCCCTGGAAGTGAAATCATTAGAAGAGGCCTTTGAAGTAGCCAATATCTATGCTCCGGAACACCTGATTCTGCACATCAGAGAACCTCGCGCTTGGGTACCGCACGTGCGTTCTGCTGGGTCGGTGTTTCTGGGCTCGTGGTCTCCCGAGGTGGCCGGCGATTATGCATCCGGCACCAACCACACCCTTCCTACTTCGGGGCTGGCTCGCGCATTTTCAGGAGTGTCTGTGGAAAGTTACTTAAAAAAGATTTCCTTCCAGGAGCTGACTTTGGAGGGACTCCAGGGCTTGGCGCCGTGCCTTGGTAGTATGGCCGATCTGGAGGGATTGGAAGGACATCGCCGTGCCGTGCAGATTCGCCTGGACAAGTCTCTCAATCAAAAAGGTGATGCCGCCAGCCGAGACTGAGCATAACGCAGCAGGTCGTGAATAAAAGGTGGTCCTGAATAAAGGTTAAAATGGAGATCAGTCAGCTGATTCGCCCCAATATTCTTTCGCTGGAGCCGTATCACAGCGCTCGTGAAAAAGTGCAGGAGGGAATTCTCCTGGACGCTAATGAGAGTCCTTTCTCCTGTCAATGGAACGGGGTGAGCCTGAATCGCTATCCCGATCCCTATCAGAGGACGTTGCGAGCTGCACTTGCAGACTACACCGGATTGTCTCCCGAACAGGTTTTGGCTGGCGCGGGATCGGATGAGGTATTGGATTGGATTTTTAAGGTGTTCTGTAATCCATCGCGGGATGAAGTAGCCGTAGCGGAGCCGACCTATGGTATGTACCGAGTGATGGCCGATATTTACGATGTAAGGCTCCACTCCTTTCCCCTGGATGAAAACTATGCACTTCGAGCTGGTGAATTTCTAAGCACGGCGCCTCCTCGCGTCAAGGTCATGTTCCTTTGTTCGCCCAATAATCCAACCGGAAACCTGCTGGAGCGGGACGAAATCTTGCGCCTATGCTCACAATGGAGAGGGGTGGTTGTCGTTGACGAGGCTTATGTGGAATTTTCCGAGGAGGCTTCGCTTGCCGGGGCACTCGGTCAGTTTCCGAACCTGATCCTGTTAAGGACGCTCTCCAAGGCGTTCGGCAGTGCCGCTTTGCGCCTGGGGTACGCCTGTGCTTCTCCGCAGATCACCTCCTGTTTCCTAAAAGTGAAAGCGCCCTACAACCTGAATGCCATCACCATGAAGCGCGGGCAGGAGGCCCTTGGGGACAGAAAGATCGTGGAGCAGCAGGTCGCACTGATTAAGCAGGAGAGAGAGAGAGTCGCAGGCTGCCTGCAGGAAATCGGTGGTGTTGAAAAGGTGTTTCCTTCAAGCAGTAACTTCCTCCTCTTTCGATGTCGCAGCGCATCTGAAGTGTATCGCCGTCTTTTCGAAGAAGGCATTGTGATTAGAGATCGCAGTGAGGGCCCACGGACTCGCGGTTGCCTGCGGGTTACCATCGGCCTGCCGCAAGAAAATGATCTGTTTCTGGCACGCGTGGCTAAGTATCTGGAGGTGCTCAAGCAATGAAACCGAGAGTTGCCGTAGTGCAAAGGAAGACGAGCGAAACTGAGATACGTCTGGAGCTCACCCTGGACGGGAACGGAAAGTTCCAAGGACTGATTCAGCCGGGATTCCTGCAGCACATGCTGGAGCTGTTGGCAGCCCATGCAGGCTGGGACCTTTCAGTACAGGGCTCAGGAGATTTGCATGTAGACGATCACCACATGACGGAGGATCTGGGGATCGCGATCGGCAGGGCGCTGGGAGAGGCTCTGGGCGATAAGAAGGGCATTGAACGCTACGGTTCCACGCTGCTGCCCATGGATGAGGTGCTGGTAGCGGTCGCTGTGGATCTCGGAGGTCGTTTTGCATTTAACTGCGACTATCGCCCCGAAAGGGAAACAGTAGGAGACCTTTCAACCGAGCTGGTCCCCCATTTTTTCCGCTCGCTGGCTGCCGAAGCACGAATCAACCTGCATTTTCGCTTTCTTTATCCTGGAGAAAATGAGCATCACCGGGTAGAGGCGATGTTTAAGGGATTTGCGAGGTCGATTCGTGCTGCAGCACGAATCGATTCACGGCAGACGGAAACAGTGCCTTCAACCAAAGGAGTCTTGTAGGGCCGGCTCACGCGCCCGTCTCTTTTGCCATGATCGTGGTTGTGGATTATAAGGCAGGAAATCTTTACAACGTGGCGCATGCCCTGCGTCATTTGAGAGCAGACTTTGTATTCTCCGCAGATCCTCGAACTGTCGCCACCGCCAGCAGGGTGATTCTTCCCGGCGTAGGTTCTGCGCGTGCCGCGATGGATTCGCTTCGAGAACAGGGGCTGACAGACGTGCTCCGGAATCTTGAGGTCCCTTTTCTGGGCATTTGCCTGGGTTTGCAACTGCTCTTCGAGAGATCTGAGGAGGAAGATACCCCGTGTCTTGGGGTGTTGAAGGGCGTTGTGCGCAAATTTCCCAAATCGGAGTTCAAGGTTCCCCAAATCGGCTGGAACAACGTCTGTTACAAGCCAGGAACTGATGCTAGGCGCCCGCAGCTTTTTGATGGCATTCCCGATGGAAGCTACTTTTATTTTGTACACAGCTATTTTGCGCCCCTGGTGCCGGAACTGACAGTGGCTTCAACTGAGTACGTCGTTTCATTCTCCTCGGCTGTCCGCAAGGAGAATTTTTGGGGAGTACAATTTCATCCTGAACGCTCCGGAGAAGCCGGTTTGCGGCTTCTTGGTAATTTTCTTGATTTGAATTAGGGCAGGTTGGAGCCATGTTGATTATTCCCGCCATTGACTTGATTGACGGAAAGTGTGTAAGGCTGGTTCAGGGCGACTATTCCCGCCAGACCACCTATTCGGGTGAGCCGGTGGAGCACGCCTTGAAATTTCAGGCGGCACGTTTTCCGCGCTTGCATTTGATTGACCTGCAAGGCGCTCGTGATGGGATACCCGAAAACGCCGAGACCATTCGCAACATCATCCAGTCGGTGCAGATACCGGTACAGGTCGGCGGAGGAATTAGAGAAGCGCTCACCGTCCAGCTCCTTCTCGAGTGGGGGGCCAACTATCTCATCCTGGCCACGGTTGCAATTAACGAGCCGCACAAGGTGGACGAGTGGGTGCGACGTTGGGGTCCGGAACAGTTCATCGTGAGCTTTGATCTGCGAGGAGGCAAACTTCAAACCAAGGGCTGGACGGAAGACAGCCCTGTGGACCTGGACCAGCTCCTGGAGCGCTGTGCAAACTGGGGAATTCAGCAGCTTGTATGCACTGATGTCGAGCGAGACGGAACTCTGGAGCAGCCCAATTTTGGGTCCTATTCGTCCCTGATACGGAAGATTCCGGAGGGAAGCTTCTTGATTGCGGCCGGCGGAATCAGCCACAGCCGTCACCTCTCGCGCCTGCGCGATATTGGAGTTAACGGCGTTGTTGTGGGTCGTGCCATGTATGAAGGTAAAATACGGTGGGAGGAGCTTGCTGGTGTTAGCTAGGAGGATCATTCCCTGTTTGGATGTTGCGGGGGGCAGGGTAGTCAAGGGTGTCCACTTCCTGGATCTGCAGGACGCAGGGGATCCGGTCCTGCTGGCACGGCGTTACTACGAGGAAGGCGCCGATGAGCTGGTCTTCCTGGATATTACCGCAACCGTCGAGGAGCGAAAAACCGTCATCGATTGGGTGCGCCGGGTCGCGGATTCCATTTTCATCCCTTTTACAGTCGGCGGCGGCATCACCGCGCTCGACCAGGTCCAGGAATTATTGCGGGCAGGTGCCGATAAGGTTTCCATCAACAGTGCCGCCGTACGCAACCCCGGCTTCATCGATGAGGCCGCGCGTGCTTTCGGATCGCAGTGCGTGGTTCTCGCGGTTGACGTAAAACGGGTTGCAGCGCAGTGGAAAGTCTTCGTACGCGGCGGGCGTGACAAGACCGGAAAGGATGCGCTGAATTGGATTCGAGCGGGCGAAGATTTGGGAGCCGGAGAAATCCTGTTGACCTCTATGGATCGTGACGGAACTCAGGTTGGGTACGATCTGGAATTGCTCGAGCGGGTTTCACAACGGGTACAAATCCCGGTAATCGCCTCTGGGGGCGCCGGCGATTGCCGCCACTTGTTGGAAGCATTTCAACAAGGTAAGGCGGATGCGGTGTTGGCTGCCAGTATTTTCCACTACGGCCGGTACACCATCTCTCAAGTCAAGAAATTCTTGGCGGAGCACGGGATTCCCATGCGCCTTGAAAGCCCGGTGGTCCGTCCGGCGGTGTGACTTTCCCACAGGAGCCTCATGCTAAAGAAAACAAGCAAGTCCCGCAGCGGGTATAAATCAGGCTCGCGAAGTAAGTTTTCCGCTTCCGCTTTGGATTGGGAAAAAGTAGGAGCACTCATGCCTGCCGTCGTGCAGGACTCGCGCAGCGGACGTGTTCTCATGCTGGGGTACATGAATCGCAAGGCGCTGGACAAGACGCTGAAGACAGGACTGGTGACTTTCTGGACGCGAACCGGAGCACGGCTGTGGACCAAGGGAGAAACATCGGGAAACTATCTGCGCGTAGCCGAGATCCGGAATGACTGCGATGGCGATGCCTTGCTGATTTTTGCTGAACCTACAGGTCCCACTTGTCATCGCGGGACGCGTTCCTGTTTTTTACCCGATGAACAGTTTCAGCCGCTTGAATTTCTCAATCATCTTGAGGAAATCATCCTGAAGCGCAAGCGTGAGCTTCCACCCGGATCGTATACCACAGCCCTTTTTGAAAAGGGTATGGATGAGATTACCAAAAAACTCGGCGAGGAAATCATCGAAGTCATCATATCCACCCGCCAGGCGAGAAAACGTTCCATTGAAGAGGCGGCTGATCTGCTCTATCACCTGATGGTCTTTTTGACGGCGCGCGGACTTTCAATGGAAGACGTGGTCCGTGAACTGCAGCAACGTCATGGACCCCGAGATTCCAAATGACAACTGCGTGGCGGAATAGGGTACTAAGCCGCGGGCCGGGGCACTTCCTCGAACCGGGTGCCAGCGATAAAGGCTTTTACGAACGGATCACGCGAAGAGTGAAAAGCCTCCTGGTCTCCTTCAAAATAGATGATGCCGTCCTTCAGAAGAATGATGCGATCCGAGACAATCTCCAGGCACTTCAGGTCGTGTGTCACCACCACAGCGGTCAAATGCTCCTGATCGTTTAATTTCCTGATGAGCCGGCTTAATGACTTGCCGATGATAGGATCCACCCCCGTGGTAGGCTCGTCGTAAAGAATTATTTCCGGGTCGTTGGCGATGGCTCGCGCAATCGCCACCTGCTTCTTCAAGCCCAGGCTCAGCTTGTCATATTCGAGGTCTCCCAGCCCTTCCATTTCCACAGCCTCAAGCAGGTAGCTGACTCGCTGCTCAATCTTGGTTTCATCAGTAATCCCCCGCTCTCGAAGCGGGTAAGCGATGTTCTCTTTGACGTCCAGGAAATCAAAAAAAGCGCCCCCTTGAAACACGTAAGAAACCCTTTTGCGGATCTCCAGGAGCTCGCTTTCGTCCAGTTCGTTCAGAGACTTTCCCTTAAAGAGCACCTCGCCCTGGTCCGGCTTCAGCAAGCCCACCAGCAGCTTCAGCAAAACACTCTTGCCGCTGCCGCTCTTGCCAAGTACCCCCAGGCTCTCACCCCGGCGAATTCTCAAATTGACGTCGCTTAGCACCACCACGTCGCCGAATGACTTATAGACATGGCGCAACTCCAGAAGGACCTCTTCTTCTTTGCGATCAAATTCAGGGTGGGCCGGACGTGTTGGTTCGGAACGTCCGTGATGCCATATCCGCCGTGCCATCATGGTGGCTAGAATTGCGATGTATACGAGAAAAATTACCGCAATCAGCAGCTTGAAAAGCATCGTGGAGCCGTCAGGCTAAATACCCCATTTCATAGATACGGTGACGTTTGCGCGTGGGGCTTGCAAGGTCTTTCCCCTGTTGCTCCCCCTTGCCGTTGGACAACGCATTGCCTTGTCGTTGCGCCTTGATCTGGCCGCCAAAACATACGCCGCCCAGTTATGAAGGGGACACTCAGTGTCGGATTTGGAATCGGATCAGCTTTCTTGCCATCTCCTTTTTGTGGGCTCGATCGCTGTGCTTGTAGGTATGCAACCATCTTCGCAGGTCGCGAGGACTCATCTCAAGGACTTCGCAGACCCACTGAAAGCTGCCTGGATGATCCTCCTTGGAAAAAAACCATTCCAGAGCATCCTGACGCCAGATCTCCCATTCCTTGTTGGAGGATTTCTTGGGAGCCACAATATCCCTAAATGCTTGCAACAAAATACCTAAGGCAAGGTTTCGCAGAGAAGGATCCGGTTTTCTCGTCTGAGGGTAAAGGCCTTCGCTCTCGATGACTGAAGATTTCATACTTTCTTTACTGACTCATTAAATTGTTTCCCTTTTCGCAAAAAAAATCAACCGGCTTTCTTTTGTGCCGATTCAATAATCTTGATGCTGTTACGGACCGGAAAGTTTCGTTGGACAACTAATTTTGTTGAACTCGAAGCCACCTGGATTTCAAAGAGCCGAATCGTGTCGTCACGATTTCTCTTAATGGGCAGAGGCTTAGGCCCGAAAAAGCGTCAAGGGGAGCCCGGCGCTTAATTACGAGATATCGCCTTTTAGGGTAGAATGCTGAGTCTCAGTCAAGGAGGAAAACATGCCTGTGGAGAGACAAAAGGCGGTGAAGTTGAGGGGCAACGAGTTCACGTTGATTGGACCTGAATTAAAGGTGGGAGACAAGGCCCCCGATTTTTCAGCAGTCGGGCGGGATATGAAGATGGTCACTTTGAAGGAAACGGAAGGAGCCGCCAGGATTTTTAGCGTGGTTCCCTCCTTGGATACGCCGGTTTGCGACGCTCAAACCCGGCGTTTTAACGATGAAGCCTCCCGCCTCCCCAATGTTCGCGTGTATACCATCAGTATGGATCTGCCCTTTGCTCAAAGTCGCTGGTGTGCAGCGGCCGGAGTTCAGAACGTGACCATGCTCTCAGATCATCGTAACGCCAGCTTTGGAGCCCATTACGGGACGCTGATCAAGGAACTGCGGCTGAATTGCCGGGCTTTGTTTGTAATTGACGAAAAAAATACGATCCGGCATGCGGAATACGTCAAGGAGGTGTCCGAGCATGCCGATTATGAGCGGGCGCTTGCAGTAGTCCGCAAGTTGGCAAGCTGATTTGCTCGCCAAGCCGACCGTTTGCGCTAACGAGGCGCGCCCCGCCGTTCACTGGACCACTCTATTGTCTCGGGCCATAAATAAGCCTCTTACGAGCTTGACGGCAGACCACGAGGCGCGACGACCAATCAGTGGTACTCCGTCGGCGAGGAGGAGCAACCGCCTCTCTCAAACTCCGCTCGCGAACGTACGCTTATTTCTGTTCCGAGGCACTCGTCGTAGGATTCAATCGGGGCCGCACCTGCTGATTGGCGGTGTTCCAGCTGCACAGAAAAACCAGCCGAACGACTTTCTCCATTTTTTGATAATTTAGTTTGTCTGCGGTGTCGCCCGGAGTGTGGTAATCGGTGTGGAGGCCGGTATTGAAGAACAGAGCAGGAATTCCAGAAACCAGGAATGGCCAATTATCGCTTCGCCTTAACAGGTTTTGTTCGTGATTGTCGTAACGGAATTTCAGTTGGAGCCCGACTTTTTGATTGCTGCTTTCCGCCAGTTTTTTCAGGTCCTCACTGCGGCTGTAGCCGAGAATGTGCACTGAGTTAATGTTGTCGCGGGCAGCCTGACGTTCCGTTCCTCTAAACCGTTGGTCTTGAGGATCGGTGATTTCTTCATTACGACCAATCATGTCCATTTGGAACAGGGCAATCGTTTTCGCCAAGGGAAATACCGGCTGAGCCACATAGTTGTAAGATCCCAGCAGCCCTTTCTCTTCAGCATTCCACGCTGCAAATAAAATTGAACGTCTGGGCTTGGGACTGCTAAGCATATACGCTTCAGCCAGCTCCAATACGCCGGCCGTCCCGCTGGCGTCGTCGTCAGCACCGAAATAAATCTGTCCGTTGCGGACCCCAACATGGTCAAAGTGAGCGCTGACAACCACCAGCTCATCTCTCAGGTCCTTATCGGATCCGGGAAGGTAAGCCAGAACATTGCGAATGCGCACTTCCTCTCTCTGCAGCGAAACTTCCAGATTAATGTAGAGCTCAGAGCCGTCTGCCTTTTGAACAGGAAAGCCTAACGTTTTGAATTCACGATCAATGCGGCCCTGGATTTCTTCCGGGCGGGCTTTAATCTCATGGAAAAGCACAGAACTTGTGGAACGGGACACGCGAATCGCAGGGATCCGTATCTGGTCAGTCCAGGCTTTCAGGGAATAGACACTGCCTGAGGAGGCGTCCTCAGGCCAAACAGCCTGTGCAGCCCGTGCAAAGGTGTCGGTGTGATTGGCCTCATCCTGTAAGAAGATGATGCCCGCGGCCCCATGAAGTTGAGCATTCAGGATTTTGCGGTAGTCCCGACTGTGCTCAGAGCTCAGGAGCCCGTCAAACGGACTCTGTGAATCTTTCTCACCCGGTTCATGTTCCAGAACAAGCACCACTTTGCCGCGAACGTCGATTTCCTTATAGTCGTCATAACCAAGATCCGGAGCAGTGATTCCGTAACCTGCAAACATTAACGGCGCGCGAACCGCCACGCTGGCGCTTAAATGAAGCGGGTAATAGTCCTGTCTCACACTCAATGGCAATGGATTCCCGGCAGTTTCAATCTCAAGCAGGTTGCGATCACCCAATCGGGTCTGCCACACGGGAAAATTTTGAAAGTAGCTGTGAGAATCACCGGCAGGTTCCAACCCGAGCAGCTCAAAGCGATGAGCAATATAACTGGCAGCGATCTGGTTGGCCTGGGTGTTGGTGTTTCGTCCTTGCATCTCTTCGGACGCAAGAAAATACACTGTGGACTCAAGATCGCTGGCCGTGATTGTCTCCATGGCACGAAGAGTCGACTCATCAGGTAAAATGGTGGCGGCTGCGGCCATGCCGGACAAAAGCACGAGAATCGTGAGGAAATCCTTAAAGCGCATCATAGTTATTGTGCCGCCATTGTAGCTTAAAATTTCTTTCCACGAGCCCATCAGTGATTGTTGTAGAATAAAATGAGTCGCAAAACGGACAGTGTCGTCCGCCCAGGCGACATAGAAGGAATAGACGAATGGTAATGATTGAACAGCTACAAGACAAACAAATTCAATGTGTGGATTGTGGTAAGGACTTCACTTTCAGCGCTAAAGAGCAGGAGTTCTACCAAAGCAAAGGTTTTTCCCAACCCAAAAGATGTAAGCCGTGCCGCGACAAAAGAAAAGCCCGCCAGGGTCAATGAACCTGCAAGGTTAACTAGGAACACTCCGTATCTTTTCACTTTCGCAAATGGTCCGCAATATCAGTGTGCCTAGCTGAAGATTCAGGGGAAGTAGCTGACCTGGGGAAAACCGCCGCAGGGACTGGGGTAGATATGTACATCAGCTCCGTAAACAGCGCGGACCATCTCTGCGCTGATGACTTCCTCCGGAGCTCCACTTTTAATCAGCTGTCCATCTTTCAGAGCGGTGACGCTCTTGCAAAAAGCGCAGGCCGCGGCGAGATCATGAATAGCAAGCACTACCGTCAGATTTTTTTCAGCATTCAAGTGCCGCAGCAGCCGGAATGTGGAAAGCAAATGGTTGATGTCCAGATGAGTGTTCGGTTCATCCAGCAGCAGCACCTGCGGCTGTTGCGCCAGGCAGCGCGCAAGGATAACCCTCTGGCGCTCGCCGCTTGAAAGTTCTGCTATTCGCCGGTCCTTGAGATGCTCTGAATCCGTGATTCGAAGCGACTCATCGACAATCTCATAGTCACGAGAGGTCATCTGCTGCAGCCGTCCTAAGAAGGGGAAACGCCCCATCGAGACCACTTCATGGACAAAAAATGGGAAATCGAAGTGCTGCTCGGAAGACACTACTGCAATCTTGCAGGCGAGTTGCCGGGAAGAGAGTTGGCGCAGGGGAATCTCTTGCAAGGTGATTTTACCTCTGTGCGGCTCGAGAATTTTGCTCATCAACTTGAGCAACGTGGTTTTTCCACTGGCGTTAGGGCCCAGCAAGCCATGGAAAGAACCTTGGGGTATTTCAAGCGAGGCTTCTTTCAGCTGGAAGCCGCCTGGATATTTAAAACTCACCCGGTCAAGTCGCAGCATTAGAATTCCCCGCAGGGATAGGGAATAAGATCGTATCCCCCTGTTAATTTACCTTGGAGAGACTTATTTAGGAACTCATCCAAGAAGACCGGTGGAAAAGCGAGGATTTCGCGGGGAAGAGAAGGATCACGTGAATGCAGGATCTGCCAGGGCG
>JACQSY010000152.1 GCA_016211085.1 Acidobacteriota bacterium
CGCCCTGGCAGATCCTGCATTCACGTGATCCTTCTCTTCCCCGCGAAATCCTCGCTTTTCCACCGGTCTTCTTGGATGAGTTCCTAAATAAGTCTCTCCAAGGTAAATTAACAGGGGGATACGATCTTATTCCCTATCCCTCTTAGACGAACTCGTCATCCCCAAAAATTTGCCGGCAGCGCGATTCTACGTACTTGTCCGTCATACCAGCAATGTAGTCACAGACAACCTGATGCAGGGGCAGTTCGGATACCCTCAGGAAATGACTGCCGGGAAGTCCCTGCGGTTTCCTGAGATAGTAACGAAAAAGCTTTTCCAGCTGTGCCTGGGCTCTCTTTCGACCTGCCCTTAAGACCTCATGGTTATAGAGGGATTGCCGAAGAAATTGTTTCAACTCTTGATTCTTGTTGAACATTCCTGGAGAAAAACCAATGAGCCGCCCGGGAGATCGGCGAACTTCCTCGAGCGAGGTGATGGAGTGCTTCTGCAATTCCCGACAGCTATTTTCAATCAGGTCCGTGGTCAACGTATCAATCAGGCTGCGGATGGTCTCACTAAAAAGAAGCTTGATCGGGGCTTGCGGGTAAAGAGTCTTTACCTCCTCGTACAGTTCGCGAAACAAACCCACTTCGGCGACTATTTGGGAAAAGCTCAGCAATCCGGAGTGAAATCCGTCATCCAGATCGGCTGAGTTGTAAGCGATTTCGTCAGCCAAGTCGATCAGCTGGGCTTCCAACGGAGGCTTTTCTTCCAGACGATACTCGCTGATGTCAACGTAGGTCTGACCGCCGCAAGCATAGTCCCGGCTATGCTTGACAATCCCCTCCCGAACTTCAAAAGTGAGATTCAGCCCCGGAAAAGCAGCGTATTTTTCTTCGAAATATTCGACGATACGCAAGCCGTGTAGGTTGTGGTCAAAGCCGGAACCGTAATCCTGCATGATCAAATTCAAGACTTCCTCGCCGGTATGGCTGAACGGCGGGTGACCTACGTCATGGCTCAAGGCCAGCACCTCGGAAAAATCAGTATTTAACATCAGCGCGTCACTGATAGTGCGCGTGATCTGGCTGACTTCAATCGTATGGGTCAGACGGTTACGGAAATGGTCAGAGTAATCCGGATCAAACACCTGCATTTTATTCTCAAGCCTGCGAAATGCCTTCGCATGAATGATGCGATCTCGATCACGACGAAACTCACTCCGGTAGGGATGAACAGCCTCAGGATAGCGACGCCCCTGCGTCCACTCGTCTCGCATTGCCAACGGGGCCAGCTGCATACTGAAATTATAAGGTTACCGGCTGCCACTGTTCATAAATTCATGACCGACAGCCGCTCAAATAGTGAAAATGCCCAGCGTTCCCAGGAACGAGACGTGATCGCGCCGACTTTGGAATTTTGCTACACTAACGCTCCATGCGCCTGTAGCTCAGGTGGACAGAGCAAGGGGTTCCTAACCCCTGTGCCGCAGGTTCGAGTCCTGCCAGGCGCATTAGTTGTAAGGGAGATGCTCTTTTGGGAACAAGAAAATTAACCCGAAAAGATATTGTTCGAGAAGACCGCGTACACGCCGCGCTCAGCGGAATTTATGAGTGGTCACAGGTTCACAGGAAATGGCTTATCGTGATTCCTGCCGTTGTTTTGGCAGCCATTCTGGGTGCGTACCTGTGGCGGATTTATCAGCGAGGAAGAGACGAGCGACTGCAAAATGATTTCGCGGAAGCTCTCAAGATCCACCATGCAACGGTCGGGAGCGAAGCTTCTCAAAGTGCTCCCCTTCCTTCACAGCACCGCTTCGCCACGGAGCAGGAACGTCACAAGAAATCTCTTGAAAGATTCACTGAAATTGCGCAGCAAAATCCATCCTCGCCCCTGGGCCTGTGGGCGCGTTACTACGTCGCTCTGAACAAGAATGCCCTGGGAGAAAAGGAGGAGGCCGGAAAGCTGGCCGCAGAAATAGTCCAAGAAAGCGATGACGTACAGCTTCAAAATCTGGCACGTTATTTTCTGGCGCAGCAGGCGCAGGCTGAAAAACATTTCAGCCAGGCTGCAGAGCTGCTCCAGCAGATTCTGAAGAGCTCGTCCCAAACGTTTCCTAAACAGGCCATCCTCTTGTCACTGGGCGAGAGCTACGAAGCGCTGGGGAGAAAAGAGGAGGCTTTAAAGCAATACCGGGAGCTTTCTTCGAAATATCCCACCTCGGAATATTCACGGCAGGCACAGGATCGCATCGCCCGTATTGAGACGGAGAAAAAACTTGCCGGCAAGGGCTGAGCAGCCCAGTTCAAGTGGTGCCCTTTAATACCTGAGAATCGAGAAGACGTTGTAGCCGTCCAGCTTGCTGCGGCCCTGCAGAAAATCAAGCTCGATCAGGAAAGCCAACTCCACGATGTCGGCTTCCATCCTTGTTGCCATCATTGCGGCAGCAGCCGCCGTGCCGCCGGTGGCAATCAGGTCATCAACGATCAAAACCCGCTCGCCCGGGTCAATGGCATCGGTATGGATCTCCAGGGCATCCGTTCCATACTCCAAATCGTAAGAAAGACGAAACGTCTGCGCCGGTAATTTCCCCGGTTTTCTTACCGGGACGAATCCTGCTCCTATGTTGTAGGCCAGCGGCGGTCCCAGAATAAAACCTCGTGATTCAATTCCAAGCACCTTGGTGATACCACTCGACTGGTAGCGCCTGGTCAAAATCTCAATGATCTGACGCAGCCCATCCTTATCCTTGAGCAGGGTTGTGACGTCGTAAAACAAGATGCCGGGTTTTGGGAAATCCGGGACTTCTCGAATTTTCTTTTTTAGTTCTTCCATGAGCTATCCTTTAACAAAAAAGCTCGCATAGGAGACGGCCTGGGCCTCTTCGATCTCTACATTCTTAACCACCGCGTAGCGAGGGCCTTGCTTGATCTGCTCCAGAAAATTTTCCAGTGAAGCCGGGTCTCCTTCGGCGTGGATCTCAACGTCCCCGGAGCTCAGGTTGCGCACCCACCCCCGAACACCCAACTGCTCAGCTACTCTGCACGCGAAGTAGCGAAAACCAACTCCCTGGACTCTGCCTCGAACTCGGTAGCGGCGGGCCAGCATTCTTGCCACCTCCAGAAAAAACTTGGGAAAAATGGTCGGGGCGAGAGGATTTGAACCTCCGACCTCACGGTCCCGAACCGTGCGCGCTACCAAACTGCGCCACGCCCCGATTTATTCCGGTTTAATCGAGAAGGTGTATTTGTTCCTCCTCTTTGTTATACCACCTCAGGGTCCGATAATCGGTTTGATCGCGCTGCAAGGGCGTGATGGAAACCACTCGGTCCTTGATCGCCTGATAATCCGTATCAGCTTCAACGACCCACTCACTCTCATCGGGTCCGATCCAGTAATACGTGCGTCCACGGGGGTCGCTTTTCTCCTGAATGGAGCTGGCCACCAGCTTACTCCCCTGACGGGTAAAGCGATAGTCGCGCGGGTCTCCTTCAGGGATGTTCACGTTTAGAAAACTGCCTTGTGGAATCCGCCCAGGATAAAGCTCCTGGACAATTTTTTTGATAAAAGCCGCAGCAGGACTGAAATTGGGATTTTCGTTTCGGGTCACCAGTGAAACAGCCAGCGCAGGCACGCGGTACAGCGCCGCTTCACGTGCGGCGGCCACAGTCCCTGAATAAAGAATGTCGTCGCCCAGATTCGGGCCATTGTTGATTCCGCTGAGCACCAGATCAGGCAGCCGCGGGAGCAGCTTTCGGACCGCAAACAGCACGCAGTCAACCGGGGTTCCCGTCAATGAATAGTGGTCCTCCTCAATTTCCCTCACCCGGATCGGCTGGTGAATAGTCAACGCGTGACTGACGGCGCTGCGTTCTTCGGCCGGAGCCACCACCACCAGCTTGCCCAGAGAATCCAGCTCCTGCTTAAGAGCGCGTAATCCAACCGATTCCGCTCCGTCGTCATTGGTCAATAAAATTAAAAGCTGTTCAACCATCATGAACCAGCGAATTATATTCGCATCACCCCAATTTACAATTTGATACGCTCGGAAAATGCACACATGCCGCAGCCTGGCTGGTACCGGCCCTGAACGCAGTTTTCAGCAGCCTCTCGGCGCCAAACGCATTCTAACACGAGGCCTCCTCTAGGGATGGTTCCGGTTACGGGCCACCGCCATCAGAGACAGTCCACTGGGAAAGGGTATAAATCTTGAGATTCTTCGCTCCAGCTCCAGCAGCCCTGCAAGTATATGGTTGATGGAGGCGGGTACTTCGCCCACGTCTGAACCATGCGGGGGCCGATGCCTTCGCCAAAAACGCAGCAGAACTGCTGCAGGAAAGAGGAACGAATTCCAGGAGACGAGTTCCTGCACTTCGAGCCCGGCTTCTGAGAGTTTCCGGAACACACCGCTGCTAGTGTAACGACGTGCCGTGTGGACAGCCGCATCGTGAGAACTCATCAGCCATGGATGAGCAGGAAGGTTCAAGAGCAGGACTGCTCCCGGTTTCATGACGCGCTGAAATTCACGAAGGGCCTCGCGGTCATCCGCTATCGAGCGATGGCACAGCACGTCTAGAGACAGCACCGCATCAAAACAGGCGGAGCGATAAGGAAGCCGTACTGTGTCAGCCTGCGCCAGAAGAAATCCGGGTCCACACAAGCGCAGTGCCAGCTCACTGGGATCAAATCCAACCAGCCGCAAGCGTTGAGGGTCCTGGACACGAAGATAGCGAAGAATTCCTCCTGTGCCGCATCCTGCATCCAGCACCCTGTAAAGGGACTGATTTGAGTTCTCCAGGAGCGGCTTGAGACGGTCCCAAACACGACGGCGCAGCGTGCGATACCACCAGTGGATTTCCTCGGCTGCCCTCATCCGGTAGTACTCTTCAGGATTCACCGGCCGAATTCCCGGATTGCATTGCAGACTGCTACCAACTCACCAGGGTTGATCTGCGGATACAGTGGAAGCGACAAGATTTTCCCAATCTCACGCTCCGCCACAGGGCAGCACGGGTCAGTCGCAGAGCCATGAAAGACCGGCTGGCGATACGCAAGGGTGGGATAATGCACAGCCGTTTCAATTCCACGGCTTTTGAGAAAATCAATCAAGGAGTCGCGACGTGGGGAACGGACCACAAAAAGGTGAAAATTCGAACAGGTCCCTTCCGGCTCACTCGGGAGCTGAATACCCAGACCGGCGATGCGCTCTCTGTAAGCCTGCGCCAGAGAGCAACGGCGTTGATTCCATTCATCGAGATAGGCCAGCTTCACGTTCAAGATTGCGGCTTGCAGCTCATCCAGGCGCGAGTTAACACCTGGCAGCTCACTCTTGAAGCGAGAGGTTTCTCCATAATTGCGGAGCATCCTTATACGCTCGGCGACGCCTCTGTTTTGGGTCACCACCATCCCGCCATCGCCAAAGCCCCCTAAATTCTTGGTGGGATAAAAGCTAAAGCATGCGGCGTGACCAAAACTTCCTGCGCGACGATCGCCGATCTGCGAGCCGTGTGCCTGACAGGCGTCCTCTATTAAGATGATCCCCTTCTTTTCAGCAATTGAATACAAGGCAGGCAGCCTGGAAGGACATCCGTACAAATCGACCGCAACAATGGCGCGAGTATTGGGTCCAATGACAGCACTCACAGCGTCCGGATCCAAGGTCAGAGTGTCTTCCTCTACGTCGGCAAAGGCCGGAACAGCTCCAGTCTTTAGAATTGCTGCAACGGTGGCGAACGCCGTCAGCGGAGCGGTGATCACTTCGTCTCCAGGCCCAATCTCCCAGGAACGAAGCGCCAGATAAATGGCATCAGTTCCCGAGGCGACCCCGACTCCGTACGCGCACTGGCAGTAGCTGGCAAAAGCGTGCTCAAATTCCTGAACGCGGCTACCTAAAATGTAGGTCCCGGAATGCAGCACTTCACTGATGCTGCGATCAATCTGCGGCTTCAATTCCAGATATTGGCGCTTCAAATCCAAGAACGGGACGTGCATTTACAAATGTTAGGAAAGTGGAATGTCCTGCTACTGTTCCGGTCCGAGATAATGCTCAAGGTTTTTGCGGTAAAAATTGATTGTCTGGCCCAGTCCTGGGCGCAGCTCCATCTTGGGAAACCACGAAAGTTCACGGCAGATCTTGCTGAAGTCAGTCGCAAAGTCGCCAATATCAATCTTTTTGTATTCCTCTGGAAATGGCACAAACTCTACGGGACTCTTGTTGCCGGCCACCTCATTGACTGTGTCAGCGATCTCGCTCAAGCGGTAAGCCTGGTTGGCTCCCACGTTATAGACCTTGCCAACGGCGCCAGCCGAGGCAGCTCTCAAAAAGGCGTCGACTACATCGTCGACGTGCGTCAGGTCCCGCAGTTGGTTCCCGTCCCCATATATCTGTATGGAACGGCCTTGAAGGGCCAGCCTGATGAATCCGGAGATGAAACCTTGCCGGCTGTGCCGTAGAAGTTGCCGCGGCCCGTAAATGTTGGAGAGACGCAAAGCGGTGGTCCGAAGGCCGTAAACATTGTGGTAAATAAGGTGGTACCACTCAGCAGCCATCTTGTTGACGCCGTTCACATCGGTGGGGGAGATCGGATGCTCTTCGCTGACCGGAAGGTGCTTGACCCGTCCGTAGAACTGGCGCGTGCTCGCGAAGACAATTCTGATTTCAGGATTGAGCCTGCGGCAGGACTCAAGAAGCGAGAGTTGGCTGGCCACATTAATCTCGAGATCAATGAGAGGTTTTTCCATGCTGTCGCGATGTGAGACCTGTCCTGCCATGTTGAAGAGAAAATCAAAGTTGGGAATCAGGTACCGCAGAGCGTGCGGGTCTCGAACGTCTGAAAAATTCACGGTCACGGCATCCTGGATTCCGTCCAGGTTGTGAAGGTTTCCTCCGTGGTCGGGCACCATTGAATCCAGCAGAGTTACACGAGCCTTTAATTCCACCAGGCGGTGAGCCAGATTACTGCCGATAAAACCCAGGCCTCCAGTGATCAGCACCGACTTATTTGCGAACCGGCTGAAGTAGTCCATACACTCTGTTTCGAATCCGGAAAAACCAAAGACGGCTATTGCGCCACCAGACTAGTTGAGCCCACAATCCTGTCAAGTCCCAAAGCGCTCGTGCCACGCGGCGACAATTAAAAAACTGTGACCGGCCGTGCAAACGAAAGTGATGGCTGACGCCCACCTCAAGAAACCGGCAACCGGCAATCTGAAGCTTCTTGACCATTTCAACACAGATCACGCCGCTCTTGTGAACCAGCTGGATGCGCTCGAAAGCAGACCTGCGGATCAGCCGGAAGTCGCAATCGATGTCCCGTATGGGAAGAGAAAACCAGTAGCGTACAAAGTGCTGGTAAATTTTGCCCACAATGATGCGATGCAGCGGGTCCGAGCGCCAGATCTTATACCCATTAACCACCTGCACATCGTCTCTAAGGGCCGCAAAAAGCAGGGCAAACTCAGAGGGGTCGTACTGCCCGTCGCCATCGGTGTAAAAAATGAGCTCCCCTCGGGCGGCTGAAAAACCGGAACGTAGCGCGCCTCCGTATCCTTGATTGGTGTCGTGGAAAATCGGCCTCAGCGCAGGAAATCGTTCTTGCAGTTCCAGCAAAACGGTTCGACTTTGATCTGTACTTCCATCATCCACAACGATGATCTCGAAATCGCCGGTATAACGGCGGGCGAAATTGTGTGCCGAGGCAATCAAGCTGCCGATGGTACCGGCGTCGTTATAACAGGGAAAAACAATGCTGAAAGAGTCGGGTTTAGATTCCACGGCGTTAATGAAAATCCAGCCTACAGATATTACTGCACGCCCTTCGGCCTATGTACCCCAATTCAAAAAACACGGTAACGTTTGTTACGAGCGCGACGGCTGCCAGATAGGAATTGGGTACTTAGCGCCAACGGCGGCCTCTGAGTACCAGTTTCGTAGGACCGTTTTCGAGCGCGAGGACGCGAAGGAGTATTCTTTGGTCCGGCTCTTCCCGAACTTCGCAAGGCAGCGAAGAAAAGGTCAGTCGATATTCAAGAGGCATCAGGATCTCGTAGCCTCTTTCGCGGAGCTCCAGTTGAAAGGTCATTTCTCCTCTGTCCACAAAATAAACCTTCGGGTCCTGAATGACCCCAGCCGCGACAGTATACTGGTGTTGCTGGGGGTCCATCAGGATAATGCGCGGAAACAAACGTTTTTCCTTACGCGTCTCAATGACTGCCAGATGTCCACTGCGTTCCTCCACAAGCACAAGCAAAGCTGCTGGACCGAGGACATGGGGCTCCTCTCCATTGTCTCCAAATAGCGTCACAAGGGAAGGGTCATGGTAAGCTACCCGAAACAGATTGCCGGTATCGGTAAACCAGGGCCACGCCGGGTCACCGGTCTTCTTGAAATGAAGGGTGGTCCCCTTTGGGAGCTCCGGATACGATTTGAGCATGTCGTTCAAGTAGGTCCTTGCTTTGTGCGAGGTGATAACCGTCCACGCCTCATGCCAATTCTGTATTCCGTTGTGAACTCCACCTGCGATGAACACAGCCGGGATCGCCATTGCAAGAAAGGACCTGCCCTGCAGACCGGAACGCCATCGCCGAACTGCCTTGGCAAGTACGAGACCAAGGCCAATCACCGGCACGTAGAGATTATGGGGCATTGTCTTGGACCGGGGAAGAGGAAGGGCAGGCAGCAGCAGAATAATAAAAAACAGGATTCCAAACCAGACTTTGTTGGAATTCTCCCTGCGCCGCAAGACTGAAACGAAAAGAATAATGACGGCTGCGGCCAAAAAAGGGGCAAGCATTGCATCAACAAAGTGCTCCCGCAGATATTCCCAATTCTGCTGCTTGATCAGCCAGACCAGCCAGACAGGTCCTATTAAATAAACGTAGATATCAGATGAGGCCTTCGCCCACTCCGCCAACCTTTCCGGAAGCCGTTTTTCCAGCAGAGAAGAGAAGGTGGGATGAGCGCCAAAGCTTCCGAAATCGGCCCGGAAATTAAGTCCCCATTCCAGGTAGTGTTGTTTGCTGAGGATATTCTCAACAGAAAGGTCGAGACGGTAGGGCTGGCGGGGGTCTTCTAAACCAAAAAACCGGTCGGCGTTGTACAGAAAGAAAAAGGCCAGATAAACTACGGCAATTCCAAAAAAGGGGAGTAGATTTTGATGCCTTTTTGGGGTTTCGGCTTCGGGAATGCGCAAGAAGGCGAGAATCACAAGCAGGAGGGGCAGTATTACTGATGGTTCTTTGCTGAGCAGTGCAAGAATGAAGAAAACCATACTCAGAACGTAACGAGCGTTCCTGCGCCAACGCGATCTTATGAAGAAAATCAAACTCAGCAGAAAAAAAAATCCATAAGAAAGATCAGGAAGAAAGCTGATGTCGAAAGCGACGTGGGAAGCAGCGCTGTGAAGCCCAAAAAAAGCCGCGGCAACCATGGCTCCAGCATCGCACCTGATCAACAGCCGCGCAAACCAGAATACCAGCAGAGTGATCAGGGAGTGAAAAGCCAATACGAAAATATGGTACGGGAAAGGATCCAATCCGGCCCGGTTGACCAGCGGGGTAGCAATGACATAGGTCAGTGGACGGTAGTTGAGACGCTCATCGAGCCGCGTAAAGATCCGGTGAATATCCTCGCTCTTCTGAAGCGGACGACTCACGTAAAATAACCCATCCGGGGTAAGGAAGTGAGAAGTGGCCGGCCAGAAAACAGCCCACTGGACAAGGACCAGTAGAAATAGCGAAAGAAAAACTCTACCGGACTGCTTTCTCTTGTTTTCGTCGGCTAGTGTTCGCAAAGGTTTGCAGTACCTCTAATCGAGTGTCCGGGCAGTCGCCGAAAGCACCGGCAGAGGAAGTCAGAGGTATCGAGCGACCTGTCACGTCACCTTAATGGTCTTGACAGTTCGGACAACAGGTTTTCTTTACGACAGAATATGGCATTGGCTTAGCCCTAACGGTTTTCCACGTGCGAGCGGTGCGGCCCCTCCAGCGCGTTTCTATCTTGCAGCAGGCAAGCCGCGCCAACAAGAGAAAAAATTCAAAAGAGCGACGTCCCGCCCCTTCTCGAAGGTTGGTCAGATGGTGCGCAGGGCATGGCCTCCGATTGTGACGTCGCAGTCCCACTCCCGGAAGTTATCCCAGGCCTCAAAGCGGCTAGGCTTGACCTCTGAGGTTGAGCATCAATATACTGACGTCACCAAACCCATCTTGTTTTTAAGAATTGCGACCGTTTTGAGGGCGATGCGTATCCAGCTTCGGTTACCTGAAGCTGAATCGTCAACGAGGTTCGCTTTAAGAATACAGGGTTTGTAACCTAGCTCACATACCTGCGAGGGGTTGCAAGTTCTGATGGCCGGCACACCCGGCAAGAAAATGTGAACGTCTCGAGAAGATGTCTTCGTAACCTAAAGGATTTTTTTGAGCGAGGAGGATTTCCATGAGAACTGGAGTGGGGCTCTTGTCCTTATTGCTGTTGATTTCTTCCAGTGCCTGGGCGAGCACAGCGGAGTTGATCCTGTTTAACGGGAACGTTCTGACTGTAGATGCCAATTTCAGCAAGGCAGAAGCAATAGCGGTGCGCGGAGACAAGATTTTAGCCGTCGGAAAAAACGATGAAGTATTAAAGCTGGCAGGCCCATTCACGCAGAAAATCGATTTACAGGAAAAAACCGTCGTCCCCGGCCTGATCGACAGCCACCGCCACGTTCACAGCGAAGCGCGCGGGCATTATGCCAGGGAGCTTAAGGAAAAACTGCGCGAGTACCCCATTGATTGGGCCGCAGTGAGAACCAAGAACGATTTTTTGGTGCAAATTGAGCGCATGATGCAGCGCTACAATTTCAAACCCGGAGAATGGGTGTTTTTCCCGGCCGCCAACTATAGCGACTCACAGACGGCAATCAAGATTTTTTACGAGGAACTGACCGCCGCAGACCTGGACAAGGTCACACCCAATAATCCGGTGGCCCTCTCGATTGGCGGCGGCACTATCGTCTTTGACGGGGTTGCCATGGTGAACGGCAAAGCCATGGAAATCCTATGGGACAAGTACGGTGACTTCATCAAGAGGTATGGACGTTACTGGAAAGACAGTAGTGGAAAGCCTACCGGATTGCTGGAGCCTCCCGCGAGCAAAATTGTGCAGCACGAACTGTTGCCCAAGCCGGCTGCTGAGTTCCTGGCTCCCATCTTGAGAAAGGAACTGGAAGAGCAAAGCTCCATGGGTGTTACCACCGTCTCAACGCGAATGGGACACGATGCCATCGAGGCCTACCGGCTGCTGGACGAAGCCAACCAGCTCAAGGTGCGGATTCCTTATGGGAATGAGGATTTCTTTGCGGTCAAGGACCCGGATGCGTTGTTTAACCGCATGGGGAACCTGATCGGCACCGGCTCCAGCAAGCTCTGGCTGAACTCTTTCACACCCACCATCGTGGACGGGAGCGGCTCGCGCGGGGCAACCGATCAGAAGCGCCTTGTGGACTACGGCCCCGATGGAAAATATTTCCCGATTGGCGTGTCCCTGCTGGATCCGGAATACCGCGGAGCCGTGGGGAACTATTACAAAGACTGGTTTCTCGCCCTGGCCCGCAGCGGCGGGCGGCTTGCCAACATGCACGCTCAGGGTGATCGTTCAGTCCGGCGCATGCTGGACATCCTGGAGGAAATCAACCAAGAAGTACCCTTAAACGGGAAACGCTGGGCCCTGGATCACTGTACATTGGTCAATCCCCAGGACATTCCCAGGGCCGTGAAGCTGGGAATCTTTTGGAGCTGTGCTCCCAAGTACATTGAGGACAGCGCTCCCAATATTGAGAGGGTCTATGGAGAGAAAGTGGCCAACACTTTTGTAGTTCCTTTGAAGACGATGCTGGACCAGGGAGCGAAGGTGGTCCTCGAAACCGACCGGGTGGTCTATATCTGGAAGGACATCGAGCTTGCGCTGACCAGGAAGTCTTCCAACGGCAAAGTCTACGGGCCGCAGGAGCGCATTGACAAAATCAGCGCGCTCAAGATGTTTACGATCTGGGGAGCGGAGTACGTGCTTCGCGACCGTGAAATTGGCTCTTTGGAGCCAGGAAAGAAAGCGGACATTGCCATCATCGACCGGGATTATTTGACTATCCCTGATGAGGAGGTTTCAGAGATCCGGGTTCTTATGACGGTTTGTGACGGCGAAATTGTTTACGTGCACCCTGAGTTCTCAGCGGAGCAAGGGCTTCGACCTGAAGGGGCCGTTATTGCAACCTATCAGGAACTTTTTGCCCGGAAGTAAGAAAAGGGACATCCCCCGCGTTTCCTAATTTCAAAAGTGGGGACCGGCTAGCGGGAGATCAGGGAGAAGAAATCTGGTCGGGACGGGGAGATTCGAACTCCCGACCCCCTGAACCCCCGTGAGAGGTGGAAGCGCGTTCGAATTTGGGATGGTCTTTTCCCGGCCATTTCATTTTCAAAATCAGGGGAGTCCACCGTCATTGAAGAAGAACCTGACGGCTGTCTTCAGCCCCGCCTGTTGACCAATTCGACAAGCCGTGCAGATCTTTCAAGCGTCTTGCTCCTCAACGGCTGACAAATAGATCGTAAACGTGGTCCCCTGGTTTACTTTGCTGTCGACCCGTATGTACCCCCCGTGCTTTTTAACAATGCCGTAAACCATCGATAGGCCAAGCCCCGTTCCTTTTTCTTCTTTTTTGGATGTGAAGAATGGTTCGAAAATACGGGCCTGTGTGGCCTCGTCCATGCCGTGGCCAGTATCCCTAACCGCAAGCATGACCCATCTGCCCGCTTTGATTTGACCAGAGATCGCGGGGTGCTCCTTCTTAAAGATGACGTTGGCGGTCTCAATGGTGAGCCTGCCGCCATCCGGCATGGCATCGCGAGCATTGATGGCCAGATTCATCAGCACTTGCTCTATCTGTCGCGGATCGACCTCAACACGGCTCAGGCGATGCCCTGGGATAAATTTAAATTCAATCTGGGCTCCAACGAGCCGGGCCAGAATCTTCAAGGCGTCATCGATCAAAGTGTTGAGATTGAGCACGGCAGTCTGCAACGGTTGCTTTCGGCTGAAGGTGAGAAGCTGTTGCGTCAGACCCGCGGCGCGTTTTCCCAGTTCATGTATCTGGATCAGATCACGCCCCACTTCCGAGTCCCGCCCCACTTGATCTACGATCATTTGGCTGTACCCGAGAATGCCGGTCAAAACATTGTTAAAGTCGTGAGCAATACCTCCCGCAAGCTGTCCTATGGCTTCCATCTTTTGCGCCTGTCGGAGCTGCTCCTCCAATGATCGCTTCTCAGTGATGTCCTGAACCATGGACAGAACCCTTATGACGCTGCCGTCAGCTCCCTTGAGGGGAGTGTTGAGCCAGTCGCACAGAATAGTGCGGCCGTCTTTGGTGAGATTCTCATTGATGCTGTGTGCTGTGTCATCGGCCGCGAGCAAGCGTTCCCAGATGTCGTCCACAAGGGGTTGAACCTTCCTGGGCACGATGAGATTGAAGGCATGCTTTCCCAGCACTTCCGTGGCGGTAAAGCCGAATATCTTTTGGGCCGCCGGATTCCACGACTCCACGCAAAAGTCGCGGTTCCATACTATGCATGCAATGGGCATTCTCTCCATCTGGAGCCTGAGATGTGCTTCGTTTTTTTGCAACGCCTCCCGAAAAACCGTCTGAAATACACGCCGGCCAGATAAATTAACCCCTTGAGCCACCACCTGGACATCACGAACGTCGCCGCTCTTTGTTCGATGCTGGGTTTCAAATTCGTCGTAGCCGTCATGGATGATCTTCTCTAGGATCTTGCCCCCCATTTTCGAACCAGTTTGAGGGCTAATTTCGGCTAAGACTCAGGGTCGATATTTTCTCCGGTTTTCAGTTTTTCTTTGACGTACTCCTCCGGCTTTTCATAGCCGATCGAGGAATGACGCCGCCTTC
>JACQSY010000150.1 GCA_016211085.1 Acidobacteriota bacterium
AAAAAAGTTGTGGAAAGATCAGTGAGAGGCCAAGCAAGAAAAAAAGCGCCAAAAAAAGAAAGAACAACCGCCTGATGGAAAAGTAGAAACCCGCCCAAAAAGCAGGCGGCTTACCACTTTCCCACAGGCCCTACTACGAGTAGTTTTTCAAATGGAAACTAAGACCCCCTCGGGTTACATTTTAGATGGCGCGACCATACCACCCAAAGTTACATTTTATGATGGCTTGACAGGAGGGGTGTAAAAAGGGTCTAAAAAACATTCCTTGCCTGAAATTTCCGTCAGAGATACGCTTTTGGAATGCAGTCGCCGGGGCAGGAACCAACGCGCGACCGAGAAGAAATTCTCTATGAGGACCGTTTTGTCTCGGTCGAGCAAGGGATCGGCTTTCGTAAGCTGACCTGCTATCGTTGTGGCTATGTCGGCCTTTACCGGTACCGGGTGAGCCAGATCCGCCGTCGGCCTGAAATCCACGTGGAGGAAGGGGACGAAATCCGCCCCGACCATGTCGAGATTTGGAAAACCGTTCCTCGATTTGCGGAAGTACCCGAGACTGTCAAATGCAAGCGCTGCCGGGAGGTCCTGGGAGTTTACGGCTTTTGCATTTTCTAAAGGATGGCCTCGCCTCTGCTTTCCCCCTATTACCTCCGGAAGCAAGTTCACTCGCTGAGAGAGAAGGACCAGAAGACTCGGATTTATCGGATTCAAATGAGGGGACGTTCAGTTGCTAACGTCCCCTCCGACAATGCGTTACCAAGCCAGGCGCAACCCAAACTGGATCTGCCGGGAGGTGGTGCGAGTGGAAGTAATCTGCCCGGCATCCCCTCGAATGGTTCGGTTTGCATTAAAGATCGCGGTCGAAGGTAACCCAAAGTTTGCTCTGTTGAACAAGTTAAAAAACTCAGACCGGAATTCCAACCGCGCCTGCTCACCAAGCGAAGTCAGGGCAAACTGTTTACCCAAGACGACATCTACCTGAGCCACACCCGGGCCCTCGACCGTATTCCTTCCCAGATTGCCGATAAAGCCGACATCAGGTGGGATCATGAACGAAGCCGGATCAAAATACTGATTAGCGTTCTGGGGCCGAATCGGATTCGGATCGGCTCCGGGGACCAGATCCAGCCCATTTCCACGGCCCCGCGGAATGACACCACTGCCCACAGTAGGAGTAAACGGTGGCCCATCGTTAAAACGTAGAATCGTGCTGATGTTCCACCCCCCTAGCACATGGTTGGCAATGCCAGGCAAGCTAACGCGGCGGTTGGGACCGACCGGAATCTGCCAAGTCCCATTGATAAAGAGGTTGTTCGTCACGTTGAAATTCGCAATTCCCCGATCCAGCTTGTGGAACGTAAAGGGGGGAACGCTGACCTTATTTCCCGCGTCGTTTCCTGGAAAGTCGTTGCCGCCGGCGAAACTATCGGAATCGGAAATGACTTTCGAGAAGGTGTACGACGCCTGGAACTGGAAACCGTCGCCGAAACGTCGGTTCACTCCCAACGTGAATGCATGGTAGCTGCTCTCCGCATCCGAGAAACGGGGTCGTACTCTTCCCATCAAGGGGTGAAGTGTGCCTAGCCCTGGAGCAATCCAGAACCGCCCTTGGTTGATGGTGACAGGATAGGTGCTGTTTACGTTCACTACGCGCAGTAGGTTGGCGCCGCTCGTGGCATTGTAACCGAGGTCGAGTCGCAACGAAGGGGTGAGTTCCCTTTGAATCTCCAGAGCCCACTTATAGACAATGGCCTGGTCCATGTCGAACTGGATCCCCTCAGCGGAAAGCGAGTTGGTGATGAGGTCCAGTTGAGTAAAGTACGCATCTGGAAATCGAATCGGAACACGGACACGCGTTCTGCTGACTTCCCCCTTCACAAAAAACGGGACGTTTCCATAAAAACCGAGACTTTGCGGTCCCGGATCGTAGAAATCGTAGTAAACGCCTCCTCCAACCCGTACTGAAGTTTTGCCGTCTCCCCAGGGATCCCAGGCAATGCCTACGCGCGGGCCGAAACTGCGGTAGGAAGGATTGTCGTAGTAGGGGTCACCGGTCACGAACTTGTCGGGCGTCAATCCAGGGGTGAGATAATCTCTCGCGTTGGAAACGTGCCCAAACTTTTCCGTGGGTGTGGTGACAAACTCATAACGAATACCTAGATTCATGGTCAGATTCGATCGCATGCGAATATTGTCCTGCACGTAAAATCCGGCATACGTCTGGCGAATGTGAAAAAGGGTTTCTGACTCCGGTAAGAGCGAGTTAAAGCCATCCACTTCACCGCGAAGCGCCTCCTCGAGATTGCGGAACGTATACCCGCCCGCACCCCGGTCCACGCTCCCGATGCGGATCTGGTTGCGCCGTATTTCAGCCCCAAACTTAAGAGCATGGCTTCCCATGTTGTAGGAGACGTCATCTTTGAATTGGAAGCTGTTTTTGATAGCGCTCTGCGGATGAATGGCGTTGCCGCCGATGGTTGTGGTGTCGCCGGTGCCAAAAGTGGCAATGGCGCCCAACGGACGGCGTCCATTAAATGTCAATGCAGGCAGATTAACACCGGGAAGAAGAGGGATGGCCGTGCGCAAGAAACTTCGCGTATAGGCCGCCATAAAACGATTGAGGAGGCTCGAGGAAAAGGTGTGAGTGTCTTCCAGGGTCAAGTACTGCGCAGTCGTCAGGTCCTGAAACAAGTGAGAGATCTGCGGATCGTTTTTCGCTGCATCGTCCCAGGAATAACGGCCGAAAAGGCTGTTGGTATCTGAGAAACGATGATCAATTCGGGCGGTGATGAAATCCTGATCCGTGGTTTGGGTGACACTCTTAATAAACTCCGCGCGACCGGCTCCAAGATCCCTTCCGTTGGGCAGCGGATAAGCATCCAGCCATTTCTTCACTTCAGGGTGTGGGGTAATGGGGGGCCTGCCCGGGAGAATTCCCTGCCGGGCAGCGGCCGTCGGGACATTCCATTGCCTGGTCAAGCCCAGCCCCTCCCGCAAGCCTTCATAGCTCCCAAAGAAAAAGGTGCGATCTTTAATGATGGGACCGCCGGCGGTGGCTCCAAACTGGTTGCGCTTGAACTCCGGAGGGTCACTGCGTTGAGTAGGGTTGGCAGGATCCCGGTCAAAAAAATTCCGAGCATCCAGGTTGTCGTTGCGGTGAAACTCAAAGATGGAACCGTGAAAGCTGTTGGTGCCTGATTTGGTAATCGCATTAAAGACCCCGCCCGAATGTTTTCCGTACTCTGCGGTGAAGGCATTGGTGATCACATTGAATTCACGAATGGTCTCAACCCCCATCAGGATTCCAGCAGCACTCCCCGCGGAATTCGCCACGTCTCCAATATCGGTGCCATCCAGGAGGAAAGCATTGCCAATGTACCGCGTACCCGCGATGGTGATTTTTGTACCGTAGCCGCGGCCTGTATTTTTTCCGGCAGTGTCGGAAAAAGAAGCGGCTGTGGAAAGCGGCGCCAAGGAGAGAAGATCGCGCGCATTAAGAGGGAGATCGCGGATCTTCTGCTCGTCCACCACACCCGCCAGTGTCGCTTGCGTCGTGTTGATGAGCGGACTCTCGCTGGTAACGGAGACGACTTCGCTGATCTCACCGACCTTCATGCGGAAATCCAGAACCACTTCCTGTCCAATCGTCAGCTCAAGACCTTTGCGCGATTGTGTGGAAAATCCCGCCAGTTCTGCGCGTACCTCATAAACACCTACGCGCAAGTTGGGCAGGTGATAAAAACCACCGTCGTCAGTCACTACGGTTCTATTGGTCCCCGTTTCAATGTGGGTTGCTGCAATGGTCACGCCAGGAATAATCGCTCCACTTTCATCAGTGACCTTCCCCTGAATGGCCGCAGTTGTCTGCGCCAATGCCAGGACGTGCATGAAGATCAGCAGATTGAGCAAGAAAGCACACTTCAGCCCTGAGGCTAGAATGTTTTTTCGACTCCTACTCATGGGTTCCTCCCGTTGTGGACTACATGACTACATTTAATAAGCGTAAGGGGATAACACGCCACGCCCCAGAACCCGTGTCGTTAAGTGAATCAAGTGTACTACCCGTGGAGGAACCCGTCAATCGCTTTTCGGGGCCTTTTCACCTGAAGCCTGCAGCCATGTTACTTTTTTCGGTGATCCTCATTTCCGGCGAAGGGAAGAGTGAACATTAGCCGGCTATTGCCAAGGCCGGATCTGGCTGCGATCACAGCCCGCGGCGAAGCGCGGCGTCTTCTTTGCCTTTCTTGCGCACAAAGGGGAATGTCCCCATGCGGTCCCTCGAATTGCGATGGTCGCCACTTGTTTTGATGTTGAGGCGTGGGTCAGCCGGTCCAACCGTTGATGATGGTCTCGCGAAGGTCGAAACCAAAAGCACGTTCCGAAACCACGATAATCGGAGCGCCTTGCAGCCTTTTGTAAACCGATTGATTCAAGCAACGATAAAGGGCGCTCGCCAGGGCGCGAAACGATTCGACAGAATAGCGGTCGTATACACTGGCCTGGGAAAAGCTCTCACTGAGGGTGCGTTTTTCGAATTCCTCCACCACCTCGGCGGGTCCGAACCCTTTTTCTATAAATTCACTGATAAGCGGTCCCACGACGCTGTAGTCGAATGGGTCGCTCTGATTCTCGCGAAGTTCCGCAGACGGAACCAGATCAAAGATCCCTTCAGGGATCATGGGCCGCCCCCATTTGCGATTGACGTAGCGCGCCAATCGATACACATCCGGCTTCGCGAGGTCGCCGATAACCGACAGACCTCCTACCATGTCTCCGTAGAGCGTGGCATACCCCAGTGCGATTTCCGTCTCATTGCCGTTGGTGAGTAAGAGCGCCTGCTGGTCGTTGGACTCCGCCATCATTATCAGTCCCCGAATTCTGGACTGAAGGTTTTCCACGGTGACGCCGCATTGAATCGGATGAAGGTGCTTTTCAAAATCCGCCACCACCTGTTGGAGAATATACTGAATTGGAATCACGCGGTAATCGAGCCCAAAGTTTGACGCAAGCTGAGCGGCCAGGTCGCGTGTTCGCGGAGTGTTGAAATCGCTGGGGAGGTTGTATACCGAAAGACGATCACGCCCCACGGCATCAAACGCGATCGCGGTACCCAGAGCCGAATCGATCCCACCGGAGACGGTCTGCAGGACTTTCTTAAAAATCCCCATTTTGTTGAAGTAATCGCGAACACCCATCACCAGCGCTCCATAAATTTCCGCATCGCGGTCGAAAGGTGGCTCCGGAACCGGGCTGGACACTCCATCTTCGAAGCAGACCGATTTTTGGTCCTCTTCAAATTGGGCCAGCGCCGCCACCAGGCTACCCCGCCGGTCAAAAGCCATGCTCAGGCCATCAAAAGGAATGATGTTCTTGCCGTTGTCACCAATGCCGACCGTATTTACGTAGATGACAGGGATCCCATAGCGTTGAATTTGTCGGCTGATCAGTTCAGCCCTGCTGAATCGCTTTCCATCGCATTGGCCGGGGTGACTTCCCACAAAGGGACTGGCATTGATACAGAAGAAATAGTCAACCCCTTTTTGTTGGTAAATCGAACAGGGCCGGAAGTCATATCCCTCCTCCCACAGGTCCTCGCAGATCAGCACTCCCAGGGAAACTTTGCCTTCTCTCAGTGAAAGTTCGATCGGCTGGGCTTCGTATCCCGGCTCAAAATACCGTTTGTCGTCGAAATACCGGTAGGCGGGCAGCAGGCGCTTATGCACCACCTGAACGAGCTTGCCGTCCTGAAAAACAGCGGCGGCGTTGTGGCGGATAAAACGCCCGTCAGGTCCGATTCGTCCCGGGTCAAAATCAATGAACCCAACCACCACGGCGATTCCTGTTGATGCAGGGACAAGTTGTTCCATCAGGAGGCGCTGGTTTTCTCTCATAAAGCCTGGATTGATGAGCAGCTTCTCATCCAGGCAGTATCCAGTGAGGCACATTTCCGGAAACACCACCAAATCGCACTCTTCTTTACGGGCGCGTTCGATCCCTTCGAGAATTTGTGCGGCGTTCCCGTAAAGGTCACCGCTTTTCGGACTGATTTGTGCCAGCGATACTTTGAACTTCATGGAGATGACTTGAATATACTTGATTTGCTGGGACTTCGAATAGTCGCTCGCGGGAGATTTAGAGCGTTGTTTCTGCGATACTATTTAAGCGCCTTTAGCGCAACAAGGAGATTTTGATGACATTTAAGCATGAAAACAGCCAGGTAGTGGCCCGGCATAACCTACAGGAATTGAAGCTGATTTACCGTGTACTGCACCAGCACCTGGCAGAGCATATCGAATTAATGGATACAGATTTTCTTTTGCAACTGCAGATGTTTCTGCAAGGACAGGCCCGCGAGGAAGGTATCGACGCGTCAGATCACAGTCTGTGGGATCGTTGGTTGGGCAATGAGGCAGTTCCCTGTGAAAGCCGTGTCCGCCGCCGCTATGGTCTGCGACGTAAATGATTGATCGAAATATCCAGCCTCAGTATCCCAGTTCATAAATAGAGTAACGTTCGCGACTCGGGCTTGCGAGGCGAGGTCAAGAAGAGAGGAGCAGCAAGATGAAAAAAGGATTGTTGATAGGCCTGGGGGCTCTTGTACTGCTGATCATCATTTTTGGGTTGATGCTGCAAGGGAGTTACAACGAGTTGGTCCGTCTGGACCAGGAGACGGAAACCCGATGGGCCCAAGTGCAAAACGTGTATCAACGGCGAGCCGATCTAGTCCCTAATCTGGTGGCTACCGTCAAGGGGTACGCGGCACACGAGCGAGAAGTGCTACAGGAGGTAACGGAATCGCGGTCGCGAGTCGGCTCCGTCCAGCTGTCGCCCGACATGCTGAATAACCCTGCAGCTTTTCAGCGGTTTCAGGAGGCCCAAGGAGCGCTCTCCACTGCTCTTTCACGGTTGCTGCTGGTTGTGGAACGCTATCCTGAGCTGAAAGCGAATCAGAATTTTCTGGAACTGCAGAGCCAGTTGGAAGGGACGGAAAACCGGATCGCAGTGGAGCGAAAGCGTTTTAACGAAGCTGCGCAAGCCTACAATACGCGTGTGAGACAATTTCCCACCAACCTGATCGCCGGCTTTTTCGGCTTTCATCCGCGTCTATATTTTCAAGCGGCTCCAGGAACCGAAAGGGCGCCAACCGTAGATTTCTCTAGCTAATGCGGACTTTAGTAACATTGATCTTACTATTTACTTCAAGCGTTCCTTTGGCGGCGCTGGAAGTCCCCTCGCTCAGGAGTCGGGTGACCGATCAGGCCGATCTGCTCTCCCCAGAACAGGAGGCACAACTCGAATCAAAGCTGGCCGAATTCGAGCAACAGGAGAGCACGCAGATTGCCGTCCTGATTATTCCCAGTCTTGAAGGCGAGGTCCTCGAAGACTTCTCACACCGGGCGGCCAGTCAGTGGCAGTTGGGGCAAAAAGGGCGGGACAATGGGGCGCTGCTATTGGTGGCGCTCCAAGAACGCCGCGTCCGCATTGAGGTGGGTTACGGACTGGAGCCCAAGCTTACTGACGCTCTTTCGCGCCGTATTATCGATCAGGAAATCGTCCCTCGATTTCAGCAGGGCAATTTTTTTGAAGGGATCGACGCCGGGATCACCGCTATGATGGGGGCCGTGCGTGGGACCTATGCGCCTCTCTCTACGCGCGACAAAGCGCCCCAATTTCCCAGTCCTTTGATTCCGCTATTCCTATTTTTACTATGGTCCTTGTTTTGGTCGCGACGCAGCCGCCGAAGCCGTTCGCTACGGCGCCGAAGCGGGCACCTCCATGCTGAAGACGTGTGGATGATGGGTGGCCCTCGTTACCCTGGAAGTTTCGGGGGAGGCTTTAGAAGTGGCGGCGGTTTTTCCGGCGGAGGAGGAAGTTTCGGCGGAGGCGGCGCTTCGGGCAGGTGGTGAATGGCACAATTGAGCTTAACGGAAGCTGACCGGGAAGCAATCGCTGATGCAATCAGCAAGGCCGAGCGGACCACGTCGGGAGAAATCGTCTTTTCTTTAGCGGATTCCTGTGGAGAATACCGGCATGCCTCCATCCTGGGAAGTCTTATCTCGACTTTTCTCATTACTTTCATTTACCTGTTGCTGCCTACATCGCATACGGTTTCGGTACTCATCTGGCTGCAAACCGTCTCGCTGGTTCTTTTCTATCCAGTGTGGCGCTCTCTGCCGCTGCGCCGCTGGCTTATTTCCTCTACAGAACTCGACCTGCGCACCTGGCACTCTGCATTTATCCAGTTTTACTCGAGCGGACTTTACCGCACGCGCGAGCACAATGGCGTTTTGATCCACCTGTGCTGCTTTGAAAAGCGAGCAGTGGTTCTGGGCGACAAGGCGGTACATGAAAAGGTGGGCAACTCAAAATGGGATGAGGTGACCGACCTGATCATTACAGGCATCCGTGAGAGGAATCCGCGTGATGGAATCTGCAGAGCCATTGCAGCTTGCGCTGAAGTGCTCGCAGGGCACTTTCCAGCGCGTCCAGATGATCGTAATGAACTCAGTAACCAGGTACTCCCTCCGCTGGATTAATTAGGCCGGCTCAGCCTGCGCACGCGCCGCAGTTCCTGCTGCAGGTTTGTTTTCAACTCCTCGTCCGGAGTAGAGGCCATGATCCATTCCAAGTCCCGGGCTGCCGCCGCATAGTCAGCCAGCTCAAGTTTGATCAGTGCGCGCTCTAGAATTTCAGGTGACGGGTCGCTCAGCAGCGGTATGCGGCGTTCGATTATCTCCAACAAAAGTCGAGGATTTTGGGCGCGTTTATAAATATTCTTCAGATTGAGAAGCATCCGCAGCACCACGGCGGTGTTGGAAATCCTTTTGAGAAATTCAGGTCGAAACAGAATCTTTCCCCGCTGGATTCGTGCCAATAGCTCCCGGCAGTCTGACTCCAGAAGAATTTCTCCCGAATTGAATGCATCCACGAAAAGTCTTGGTCCGGGATTCTCCACCTCCAGCAAAAAATGCGCCGGCATGCCAATCGAATACAGGGCCACGCCCAGGCGTTTTGCCACTTCCTGATACAGGATGCAAAGCGTGACCGGTATTCCTCTGCGTTGGTCCAGCACACAAGCCATATAGCTGTTTTGAGGATTATGGTAATCGTCTCGATTTCCTTCAAAGCCCAGGTCTTCAAATAGAGTGCGGTTGATGGCATCAAACAGGGCATAACGATCGTCTCCTTTCGGGGCTTTGGCATCGACCAAACGGACGACCTCATCCAGAAAAACCCGATAACGCTCCACATCCAGCTCAGGTTGATTCAGGCGGGACAACTGGAGGGACAGCTCGAACAGGTTCCAGGTGGAATCCGGCTCAAGGACCATCTGCAGATAGTTTCGTAAAGCATCACTCACCGGCACATTTCACCGGCAGTCAGAGATTTTGTCAATTCCAATGACCTACTCCTCCGTCTTGGGAAGGTCATCGAATATAATCAGTGGTACAGTTTCTATTTTGAGAAACTCTAGTGCTAGTGTAGTGTCTCAAAAGTTGCTTTACAACGAGCGATCTTCGCGAGGATAGCCTCAACAGATGCAGTCCAGA
>JACQSY010000151.1 GCA_016211085.1 Acidobacteriota bacterium
CCGCAGTTCCCGGAAACGGCCGTCCTTTCGGGAAACACGGCGGGCTTCACCCTACTTTCCGAGATCGGCTTCGCACTCGGCATCCAGGACACGGTCACCCTCGCGATGGCCGGCCACATCGACGGCTCCTCCTATCCCTACACTCCTTTCACGGCAAAGAAAATCCGGGCGCTCCAGTATGTCGAGAAGCCGCTGCGAAAGCAGATGCTCGCGGCAGGAACGGCCATCAAGCCTAACGGCGCCTTTCTGCCGATTGGGGCTTCGGTCAACGTGACCATCACGGCTACGCCCTCGATTGCAACGACCGCTGAGGACGGCACGAAGATCACGCTCGTCAATCTCGACAACGTGTTCGTCGAGTTGCAGGATGAATCGCTCCTTGCCGGTTCCAAGTTGCGACTCGGGGTGCCCACGCTACGCCTGAACCAGTACGAGGCCATTTCGCTGCAATACGTCTCGGCGGCCGACGCCTGGATCAAGCTGAACAATGCGGCGCTCGGCTCGCTGGCGGCTGGCTTTTTCAAGGCGCTGGATGTGCCCGGCCCGGCCAGCGACACCACCGCAGCCTACCTTGCTGGCCGCGCGCTGCGGTTCAAGCAATTCAGTAGCCTCGAAGACCCGGTCAATCCCGATACCGGAGACGCAGGCGCAATCATCTATGGCGGTCCCGATGGCCTCGAAATCTACGGCCGCCGGACTGCGGATGGCCTGCTCGCCGCCATCAAGGACATTCTGCTACTGAGCCGCCTCTATGTTTCCGCGCCGGGCATCGATCCCGACTACAACTTCCGGGCGGACGGCGATGCTTTCCGCGACGCTGCGTTAATCAACGGCTTCATGAAGATCGTGGACCGGCTCACCATCAACGGCGATAAGGATGCTAGCTATCGCCTGCGAGTAAATGGCGACACAATCCTGAATGGGCTTGCCAGAATTATCTCCACGCTCTTTTTGGATTCCGTGGGTGCAACGCTATATCTCCGGACAGCAGCCGACAATTCTGTACTGGGCCTGACGGCACAGCAACTCCGGGACGAGTTGAACGTTTACACGAAGGTTCAGGTGGACAGCTTGCTGGCTGGGAAAGCGAACGCGGGCCACACGCACGGAATCAGCTTCTACACGGGCACCGCTGGCGATCCGCCACATGAGCATCTGGTCCAAGGCACAACCGGAATCGACCAGTAAGAAAAACCACCTGTCAGCGGCTGCAGCGCTACGAATGCCTCTTCTGCAAGCAACTGCAGGCTACGGAGTCGAGTGGATGGTTAAATCACGACCACTGGACAGCAATGCGTCGGCATCCTTTTCAGCAAGCTATACCAATACCTCTACACGAACATTTCCGCGCCACCTGTATGGCCCTGGCGGGGAGCACAAACCCCTTCACGGAGCAATTGAAGTTCAGCAAGTCGAGGGTGATTCCATGAAATGAAAAGCCGCCAATGGGTTATGGAGTTGCTGATCTGCCTGTCCGCTGTTTTTGGCCATACAAACCTTTCAGAGGCTTCCTGTTGAAATCAAGTAAGGAGCTTACGGACTAAACCTTCTGGACAGCTCGGAGTAAGTCGGTAGGTGTAAATGGCTTGTTCAGGAAGCCAATGCAAACCTCTTTCCACAACTCCCCACGATCTACCGAATAGCCGCTCATTAAGATAATCTTGGCGTTCCCATCGATTGCCAGAATCTGTTTAGCTGCCTCCGGTCCGCTAAGCTGCGGCATTATCAAATCCATTAGGACCAGATCGAACGGATTTGTCGCCTCACGAAATCGTTGGACGGCCTCCTTACCGTTGGAGGCCTCAACACAAGTAAATCCCAGCGCATGTAACATAGACGTCGCAACTTGCCTTATGGATTCCTCGTCATCGACCACTAGTGCAGTTCCCTGGGCAGTAATCGATATTTCACCCTCGATGCGGTCGGTACTTATTGCATCGAGTACTGTAGGAAAAAGGACTTCGAAAGTGGACCCTTTCCCCAATTCACTTATTACTCTTATGTGACCACCGCTTTGGCGAATGATGCCATAGCAAGTTGATAGACCTAAACCTGTGCCCTTTCCTGGTTCCTTGGTTGTAAAAAACGGCTCGAAGATGTGGGCCTGGGTGTCAGCGTCCATTCCTGTGCCAGTATCGCTTACTCCCAACATGACGTACAGGCCTGGCCGAACACCAGCGTGGCTACGAGCATAGATGTCGTCCAGCGCGACGTTGGCGGTCCTTATAGTGAGTTTGCCGCCCTGGGGCATGGCATCGCGCGCATTGACGACAAGATTCATGATTACCTGTTCAAGCTGTCCCGAATCGGCCCTCACACTCCCCAACTTCGGGTCTAGGACGGTAATCGCTTCGACATCCTCGCCGATCAAGCGTTTTACAAGCTTGTCCGTCTCGGTGACTAAGGCATTGAGGTCTAAGACCTTGGGTTCCAGCACTTGCTTGCGGCCGAAGGCCACAAGCTGTCGTGTCAATGAAGCCCCCTGCTTTGCAGCCCTGTTGATCTGCTCGATTTCCCGGTACAGTGGATCGGTTGATTCCAGACGTTTTAGGAGAAGCTCCGTGTAGCCCACAATCACGGACAGAAGGTTGTTGAAATCGTGGGCGATCCCTCCCGCCAGCCGCCCCACCGCCTCCATTTTTTGGGATTGGCGAAGTTGTGTTTCCAACTGCCTGCGTTCCTCTTGCTCGACCTCCCCAGCTTTGATGCTCCTTTCAATCAATTCCATGTCAGAAGAGTTGAATTCGGCTTTCTCACTATAGAGGTGCATAAAACGGGCGGTTTCAAGTGGTATTAAAGTGTTGAGATGAGCACAGATACTGCGCTCGTGCTGCAGCACCTCGCGTATTCTCTTCACCCCTCTCTCTTCGTCCGAGATCCACCGGTCGACGTACGGAAGCATGTAGTCATGTGGAAGTTCATACAACGCACCCTCGCGCTCCGATGAGACTCTCAGCAATCTTTGATACACCAATGTCTCCAAAACCGCCTTAACTGACCCTTCGGGATAGCGCCCGCTGCACTCTAACATGACGGACTCGCGTGTTAGCCGTCGACGTTCTTCACCGGCACCAACTAGGCATTTCAGAATCGACCGTGCAATTTCGCGATCCGTCTCTCGGAAGCTGCCTAACACATGACCAATATAGTCAGCAAGCAATGTCTGAGCTCCGCCAAGGTTCCTATACAAATCAAGCGTCATTACTCTTTGCTCGGGAGACATAGCGCGGTACATCGCTGTGCAGATAATTTGCAATTGCGCTGGTTCAACCACTCCCTGTTGCCCGATGTCGGACAAAACCGCTTCGACATAAGTGGGCTCACAAGAGACACCAACCCTCTGAGCGGGATTAACGATCGCGCGTCGAGCCCCATCCAGTGATAGTAAGGTAAGGTGGAATCGATTCTGGAACACCTCCGGAATTTGCACCGACAAGTTATTAAGACCCGCAAAGTACTCTTCACGGATCGCTAAGATGACGTGGCACTCGATCCGGCTGCTGCCTATCAGGGCTGCTATGAATTCTCCAACGTCTGCCTCCTTGGTTGCCTGGTTCAGAAAAAGCTGCTCACATTGATCAAGCACGATGAGTCCCGGTTTACCAAGGCGCCGCAGGTGGTTTACGATAGTTCGGGCGGCGTTAGCTGAGTTGTCTGCAGGTACCTCGCCCGTTATGTCAAGACTATCTCTCAGCTCGTCCAGCACCGTTTCCAAAGTTGGAGTGGTAAGTTGGCAATAGGCACAGGCGTATCCTCTATCTGCAAAGGACGGTAGCAATGAACCCTTGAGAAAGGAGGTTTTGCCAACCCCGGACCTGCCAAACAGTACTACGAGACGATGTGCAGGGATAAGTTCCAACAGTGCAGCTCCCTCGTCTTCACGACCAAAGAAGAGATCTCGGTCCTGAATTTCATAATGATCCAGAAACTTGTAGGGAAAGCGCGGAAGCGGCTGATCACTTAGTCGTCGGCTTTGAGAAACTGCTGCACATGAGCGGCTGCCTATGCTCTTCTTCAAAGAGACGAGAAATGGCTGTAGAGCGGCGTGATTATCCGCGGAATCGTAGGAAAGCACGGATATGTTAAAGCGATCTTTTAAAGAGCGTGTAATGACATTCCGAGCGTCTGCCATGATTGCGTAGTGCCTTCTTCCGTAACCCTGAAATACTGACTGATTCTCACTCAGGATCAAAGTCAGATCGGGGTCACGCATGCCATAACCAACAAATAAGAGAGTTTTTGTGGCAATAAGCGTGGAGAGAGCGCTTCGATAGGCAGGAGTTCGATGGAGTAGGGTTTGGTAATCGCGGGCTGTGAGAATGATGGTTTCGATGTCATTGATGTGGCCGTGGAGTTTTAGAATGAAGAATCTCTTTTGGCTAACGAGCTGAGCCAGCTGTGCAACGTTATTTTGGGTGTAGACGGGAGGGAGGCCCGCGTCGCCTGATTCATCCGTATACGCGTGCTCAAGGAGTGTATCGTAGTTAGTAGTGACGAGAGCCTGAAACGGAAGCTGGACAAGCAATCGATGGTGTGGTGTTGGCTGAACGCCTTGAAGCAGGAACGTTCGTTGAAGGAAGTCGCGATATAACGAGTTGCCTAGGCGGGTCCGACACTCATCTGCAACCTCAAATAGAAGTCCTTCCTGCAGCATTTGGCGGAGCTCATTGGCCTCGTCAAAGTTTGCGACATTCCGTTCGCATTCCTCAACCATTAATAGCAGCAAGGAGTTCCATGAGGGGAATCCAGCAGCAACAGACAGGCCGGACCCGATGACGCCGACAACCTCACTATTATCGAATGCATCCAGGAGATCCTTCGGAATGGTCATTGTCCCACCATTTCTCAGTGGCTAACTCGCAATGCCAATCGCGCAAAATCGTACCGGATGCTCTTGCCACAGCGGGAGACTGAAACGGAACGCTAGGAGGTTCGACTGCGCAAGTATTTATGCCGCAGCGAATCAAGGTCCGTGAGCTTGCCGCTCCCCGCATCGCGGTACTTCCAAAAAGTCCAGCCATTCGTCTGGGGATATGGCTTCCCCGAAGGTGCCCCAACCACCGACTTCCGAGCCATTCCACCAGCGGTCGAGAGGGAATCGTAGCGTTTGCCATCAAACACTATCATGCCGTCCTGCTCGACTGTCGCCTGAAGCCGGACTCCCTTGTACTGTCTCTCCAATGCCACAGGGGGGTGAACCAGCCCCGCCCGGATCAGATCAACGAGTGTCGCTTCGAACTTCGCCGGTTGTCTCCCGCTGCTGCCCTTCCCCATGCCCTTTGCCCGCTCGGGTTGCTTTACATCCCTCCGAGCTGTCGGTGCCGAGATCAGGGGGAACTCGACCTTGATAATCGCCCTCTGCAGCGAGGACCGTATATCCGCAGGGCGGAGGCCGGTAGCTTTGCTCCCGAGCAGCCGGAGAAGGCCTCTATCTTCATTTCTAAAAAGATCGTCCACAGCCGCCTTCACTTTGCGATCAACGAAGTGGGACTTCCAGTGCACATTTATTGAGTTTTCCGCCATCTCTTCCTTGGACAAGAGAGCCAGCGTGTCCACAATGCATTGATCTTGTCCCGACTGAGAGATGCGGATGCTTCGAAATAGCTTCTCTTCCACGTCAACCGGTGCGTGCGCGTTGTAAAGCCGGTATTCGTCCCCGTTCGTCAGAACGCACCACTCCACCCCGACCACATTCGCATAATTGACTGTTTGCGTGATCCATTTGCGGTCGTCAAGGTTTCTGTCCAGCGGCTTAGCTTCCACGAATAAGCAAGGTGAGCGCAGCAGGAAGAGAGCGTAATCGACCGGATTGTCCCTGGCTTTTCGTCTATACTCCCTACAAACCTCGTCGATCTCCTCGACATTCCATCCCAAGGCGGCCAAGAGCGGATCGACCAGGGCGGCCTTCGTGTTTTCCTCCCCAATCGGCTCTTTTCGGTCCCTGATCTGTTGGATTTTCTGCCGAAGCTTGGCCAGTGTGGTGGCGAGGCGGTGCAGAGTCTCTTCACCCATGAGCTACACTCCGTGAGCAAGGGCTAAAGCGGGAAAACCGCAAATACTCTAGCAGAAAAAGGGTGCTCCTGTACATCGCGGCGGGGTGGTTAGACTTTACGCTCGGCTATTGGTTTAGAAGCCGGTGTCTTTTGGAGGATTACGTCTGCGAGAACAGGCCGGGGACCGTCCTTGACGCCGGGTAGCGGATTAGCGGACACGGGTAGGATGCAGAAAAGCGTTGAAATAATTTCGGGACTCCAAAAACTCATGTTTACGCCACTGATCTCGTGGCGAACGTTTGCGTTATGCCTTACCGGCAATCGCTTCCTGCCAGATCGCCCTGAAGTGTGGCTTGAGTTTTCCAGGAATCTCCCCAGTGTCGCCGATTTGTTCGTACCGGAATGTAATTACATCAAACGGGGGTTTTTCCCACTTCGGATTGTTCGGTGTAGCCTCGGTTACCTGAAACATGATGATCAGCCTTCCCCGTTCATAGTGTTTCAGGGCATACCCGGCTTCGATGCAGACATTTGGCCGGACCCCGCTTAAATCAACAAGAATGATGTCGTTTCGTGCGAGGGCGTTATACATCTCTTGGTGAATCGCAAATGTCCCTCCGGTTTGTGTTCCCGGATCGTCAAGAGCCAGGTCGATTTCCTCGGCACGCAGGTCATCTAGGGCGCGCTCGATTCCTTGTTTACGAAGGTCAGCCTTGGTCTTTTCGTTTCCGTCGTCATCTGTCGGATACCAACGGGACAGAAAAACCCTTTTCGGAATTCTGGCACGCACTGTGCGGTAAATCTCGAAAAGTTGCTGCGCAATCGAACGCCTGCTGCGGATATTGTGCAATCCGTCCTTTCCCACCCAGCGACCCATAGCTTCCAGAGTTGCCACTGCCTGATCGATCCGTGCGTTGTATGCGGCTGTTTGGTCAGTTTCACCCCAAGCTAGACTGGCCAATTCAATAAAGAAATCGGCCCTGCACAGTTCTGGGTACGCGGCGGGCAATCGCGCCAAGATGTCGGTCAGCGCTCCCGATAAACCATCGGCAAAGGTCGCCATTGTCTGCCGATTTTCGGATAGAGCCGCGTCCTGCGTCACCATCGCATTTGCCGCCAAATTCAGCACGGTCGCCGGAGTATCGCCCAGTCGCTCGCGCTGCGCTGGTGGCATTACGTCCATCCTCTCTTTCATCAGCCGGGTCAGGTACAGCGACGGATTCGCGGCGAATTCTTCATCGGCGGACGGGCGATATTGTGCCGCCTGTCCCAAGACGAGTTGAAGGGCGTGCTCGGAGTCCAGCGGCAACGCCAAGCTGTTGATCGTATGAAACAACATTGATTCATCGAAATCATCATTGGCATCGCCGGGTGGACCCAGCAAGATTGCACAAAACGGAGCAAGGTACTTTGTGGGCGATCTCGAATCGAATTGTAACTGGCTAGCCAGGTGTAATCGGTGGTTACCATCGATGCGCCGGATGCGATGCTCGATTTCGACGATGGCCGGCAGGCGGTCCTTTTCCAAAATGATTTGGTGCGTCGCGATATTCCTGCTTCTGAATCGCCGGTGGATCAAAAGGCCGGGCGTTGAGTCACTAATGACGCCCAGCGCTTTCTGTTGCGCATCGAGTTCGTCGCGGTATTCCGCGCGGATCGACAGAATGATCTCAGGAATGAATCGCGGGCGCCCGTCCTGAAGGTAACGCTTAATAGACTCTGCGTGTTGGGGGTTAATTTCCCTCTGGTGCCCCATAAGGGGCTGTCCGGCAGCGGCCGTCAAATTCATCGGAAACGGGGCCGAAATCATGGCTAACTCTTGTAGTGTGGCAAAGCCGCGAATGATGCGAAATGTCCCCAGGACACCGCTGGCATATTGGCCTTCGATGATGATGTATCTTGAGGTGCGCGGCATATCACGCTCCTTCCACCGGCTTTGTGCCGAGGATCATGGCTTCCACTTCCTCCCTGGCAATCTCGGAACGGGACTTAGCGGCGGCGATGCGTCCCAACGCTTTGTCGCGCATTGCGGCGATTTCACGTTGCTTCGTTTCAGAAACGATAGGTATGGGAATCCTTAGCAGATTCTCTACATAAAGGCGCTGCTTGACCGCGCCCACGCGATGGACTTGGATCAAGTCGATAAAGAATGGCGTAGCAATCAGAGTCGCCACGTAGCCAGGAAGCAGGCTGTGTTTGATTCTCCACACTTGGTATTCCGGGCTAGTAATCGCGTCGTCTGGCACGTCAGGAACTATACCCAACGAGCCGACATTTGCGCGGGTTGGGTTATGAAAGAACCAATCTTTTCGGATTCGTTTGTAAGGAGAGTTAAATGCGTCGCCCCTCTGGAAATGACTGAGGAAAACGCCCTCTTGATTGTTAACGCCATAAACTGGCCATTCCTGATCAGGTTTTTCCCAGGGCCTGACAAGCTCAGTTGCTTCTTCCGCAAAATCGCCGAGTCGTACGAATTTGGGATTATCGAGCCGGAAACACGCCGCGCGAGCGGAATGCATGTCCCACGATTCGAGAGCACACCACCTGGCGAGGAGGAATCTTCGGATCAATGCGTTGGTGTTGGCAAGATCATATAGTGTGGCATTTAGAGACTGAATTGGTTCCTTCAGTCCCTCGAAAGCGTGGTCCACCTCGGCACGGGAAAGCTGCCACACCGCCACAATCTTGCGTTGCACTGACAGCGAGGGCAGGGGAACTTCGACCGTCTCAAGGTCTTTCGGTTGCACGCGCTTCCGTCCGCTCGCGCCGCTAATCATGCTGTTGATCTTGCGACGGAAAACCTCGGTCCGGAACAATAGCTTGATATAGTGGGCTTCGGCCGTGTTGGGATCGACAGCATAGACAGGGTGTTCACTGCTGACGCAGACCCTGCCCAGGTCATCGGGAATAATCCCTATAGCACCGTTGCGAACGTCTATCTTGGAATAAATTACGTCGCCAGGATCAGCGAAGGATAATCGGCCTTTGAAACTGTCGCCAGCATTGGCATCGCGCAGTTCGATTTCTCCATCGAAATGCAGTGTAACAAGCCGAATAGCCTCTTTTGGCGTTTTGGATCGGTCAACCTCAATGTTCTTTCGTGATAAAGCCGTCGAGAGAGGCCGGATTACATCTGCTGGCCAATGCCAGCCTGTAGAAACAAAAGAACCAACGCTCCAACGATGAAGGTCGCGGAACCACACAACAAACGCGCGGGGTGATGCGATAGCTCCGACGCTCATTGCTCACCTCCCGTCATCGCCAGAGGCGAAGGCGTCCGGCTTCTTCCGGAATCTCCGAAAAAGCTCCAGACAGGTCTTTTCAGCATTCATCCCTGACGGCATGTTTGCGTTGGGGTTTAGCTCGTTCGAGTCCGGCTCACCTGTGGCCGTAATGCCGACCTTCTCGGCTTGATATAGGAAAATCGGGTAATCGAACCGCTCCCTGAGGATGGCGCGGGCTTCGCGTGTCTTCTTGTCTGCAATACGGCTCCGGTACTCGATAAGATCGCGCTCCACCTTCTTGCGTCTTTCGGTGTCCTTCGAATTCTTGGAAGCCTCTATTTCAGATTCCAGCCGAGCAGTTTCCGCCGCGATTTCGCCAGCGTACTTGGCCTCGACTTCCGCTTTCCCCGCATCGCGTTTCTTTTCAAAATCGGCTTGCTCCTTGCTGGTGAATTTCCCTAAGAACAGAAGCGATGCCTTAACCGATGCGCCCGAAGAATAGAACGTTTCTTGAGGAAGGCTCACAACGGCCAAGATGCGGGCGCGGTCTTCACAGAACTCCCGGACATATGCCAATGACGGGTTATTGAAGATGCCCTCTGGCAACACGATCCCCATTCGGCCACCCGGCTTGAGCAACGCCAGGCAGCGTTCGATGAACAATATTTCTGTCTTGACCTTGCCAAGCTTGCGTCCGTTTCCCCGCTTCGGCAGGTCAAAAAGGTACGCGATTGGTTTCCCCTTCGAGGCGTTCACGCGGGCTTGGCTTTCCTTATAAAGCTGGCCATACGTCTCAATGTAACGACGGTTCTCTTCTTCGTTGGTCCTCACGTCGGCGTCGGTGATATGGTCCGAAGGCTCGACATTCGCGCCGAATGGCGGGTTCGTAAAAATGATGTTGAAGCGCCCTTCAAAGATGCCGTTAACGTTGATGAATCCATTGTGATGATGTACTCCGCCGTGCCCGTCGCCGTGCATGATCATGTTCATCTTGCTGGTGCGGGCCATGCGGTCGTTGGCATCGCAGCCGTAAATGCAGCGATTGGCCAGTTTCCACAACCGCGAATCGCGCTTCCGCTGGTCGATGGCCGCTTGCAGTTCGGCGTATTTCTCGCGGAGCAGTTCAGCACGTTTGGAGTCGGATAACTTCTTACGGTCCAGTTCGGCAGCGAAGGCGCGGTACTGTTGGTCAACGTCGGCCAGTATCGATTCGCGGACTATTTCAAAGAATCGTATCAAGAAGCCGCCAGAACCACTGGCGGGATCACAAACCAGGTCACCTTCTTTGGGGTCCATCATTCGGACCATGAATTCAACGATAGTTCGGGGCGTGAAGAATTGCCCAATCTCCCCCCGAAAGGTTCTGCCCAAGAAACGTTCGAAGGCGATACCCTTCACGTCTTCGCTGGTGTCGGAGAGGTTATAGCGTTCTAGGAGCCGAACAATTTCACGTCCAGTGGCTGGTTTTAGGTTAACGCGGTCATCCGGAGCGAAAATGCGATCATCGGCAAAGGCTTCCTTGGTTCGTTCAAATAGGTCGTTGAGCGGGTGCGTCCCTAGCTGTTCATCCAGATAGTCGGCGGTGAACAAGTTGACGCGCCGTTTCTTCTCCTTCATTTCCCGCTCCACCCATACCTTGACAAACAGGACTTTGGCAATTTCGTCGAACGCAGCCGCCGGGTCTAAGTGCTCGCGGTTGCGAATGACGTTGTGGCAGGAGTGGAGCAGGTCTGCAAACTCGTCTTCCTTGAAAGTCTTCAATTTGTCGATCAGTTCGCGAATGTCCTTTTCGCTGGCGTCGGCGTGAGGGATATTCTCGATCTCCTCGATGCAGCCGGGCATCCGGTCCTTCTTCACGCGCCAATACCGTGTTTCTCGATTGTTGTGCGTGACGAAGAATGGAGCATTGCAATATAAGGCGTAGGCTTCGCCTTGGGCGTAGTCCGGGGCTTTGATTGTGACGTTATCGGCCTTGCATTCGATCGCGATCAGCGGGGTCTTGCTGTCGGCCTTGTCCTGAACCGTTCGCCAGACGACTATGTCGGCACGCGCGCGTGCAGATCCGCGTCCCAGCAGCGGACTCAACTCTTCATCCATCTGATCGAGTGAGAAGCCGTATTCGTTGTGAAGCGTAACGACGTAGGCTTGCCTGACGCGCTCCTCAGGCGTTTCGACAAGCCATTTTTGTCGGATGTGGCTCCAGATCTTGCCGCCTTCCCGCCTAACCGAAAGCTCGCTGTTCGTGTTACTGGAAACCAATCCGCTTGCTGCTTTTGGAGTTGTGCTTCTTCGCATGGTGCAGTACGTGTCCCTATTTCGTTGCAGACATTCTCAAAACACCTGATCTCCCAGCCGACCTGAGGAACCGCTTAGGCAATTTTGTCGGCTCGCTCCCCACGAGGTTCCCTCGGCTTGCAGAAGTGTACGCCAAGAGTGCGGCAAGCTCAACCGCAGAGAGGGAATTCCACTTCGTCACCATCAAAGGCCTGGTGGACAACGAAGCTGGTGATGCGGTACACATGGGTCGGTAACTTTTGCTCAAGCTGTTGCCGAGGCTGATAGGTAAAATGAATCAAGCTAATCCCGCTGCGCTGTATGTGTATTTGTCCCTTTAAACTATCTCCTTCCACCTGGACACATCCCGGGATTGCTTGGCTCAAGAGATGCACAAAGCTTTCGTCAAAGTACACGCTATTTCTCTCAATATTGCTCCGCTCTATCAGATAAGCTCTGCTGAATGCGGTGTTCATTTGAAATGGGGCCGGGTGATACAGGAACTCTTCCAAGACAAATTGCCTGCCTTGCTCGCTCACCGGCCCCGAAGGGGCGGTCGGGAGAAGCTCCTTCCCGGTCGTTCGTTCTGGCGTGTATTGGATACGGTGTCCACCTGCGAGGACGGTCCGTAGGCCAAGGCCTTTTAATTCGAGGTGTTGAATCAACCGAAAGTGTTTGGTCAAGATTTCTCTAAGATAGAGTGCGGCCAAGAAAGGCTCTCCTTGAAAGCCATCAGGCAGGTCAAGCACTCTTGCTATGCCGTCGTTCAAAACAAGCAATCGCTCCAGGGGGGTCGGAGGGAAACCCAAAGGAATAGGTTTGGCTGCTATTTCATAGGCATCGCTCAGAATGTCGATTAGACCTCTTGCCTGTGCTGTCCCGAGGTCCCAATTTGCGCTATCGAGTTTCGCCCTAAAACCACTGATGTCCATCCACGTACAGACAGAGCATACAGGAGCAAGTCGGCGACCCTGTGCCATAGATCGCCAATGCATCCGTGACACGAGCCAATCTAGTAGATTCTGGTCATGAGTGTGGTCGTCCATAGAATCCTGGCCAACTGCTATAGGATAGCTAAAACAGCGACGCCTGTTTGGACTTTGGAGGGTAGAACAGGCCCACGATAATCCATGTTGCCGGGTGCTGGTGGACGGTGCCGACGTAAAAATACGTGTCATACTTCTGAATCATTTCTGTTTCATATCTCTCGCGGAATTTTTCTTCCCACCGGTCGCCATACTCTCTTTTCCAATCCCGCCAAGACTCGCTCATCTCCCAGTCCACGCATTTGATTTTGTGCCCCTGACAATCACGGTCGTCGCAGCGGAACTGATACCTAAAGCTGTGAGGTATCTTTTCCAGTTCTTGCTGTGGACCCTGCTCGAAGAGGTGCCCCTGCCGAAGCGCGGCCAATTGTCCGGGTTCCCACGTCGCGGAATCTGCCTCGATTATTAATCGCTCAATGACTTTCGGCTTGAAAATCCCAAGCGTGGGATGGCCATTGCGATCACGCTCCCTCTGGAGATGGCATAGGGACGGTGACAACAAAGGGAAAACACGATCCTTGCGGGCCTGCCACTCGCGATCAGTAGGAAGAGGATCAGAAAGAATGCGGATGGAATCCGGCTTTATTTTATAGCTTTCGGGCCGCTGATCCGTATTCGGCTTAACAACGGACACTTCGATCCACTGGTATTTTCGGAAGCGCTGATCCTGTGGCAGGAATCTGTAGGGAACCGGAAATAGACGCAGCCATTTCCCATCATCTGTAATTGCAGCAGTGCAGGAAACCTCCACCCCCTTCTTGGCAGGAGCGGGATAGGTTCGGACAACGATGAGGGCTTTCTTTGTTTCCGGCGCTCCTGGCATGTGAAAGTCAGAGGTCGAATCCGGTTAGGCCCAATTTTTCCAAGGCTCCAAAAAGCCGATGACGGTGACACTCTTGAGGATCGATTTCCACGCACATTAGCGCTACTTTGTGCTCAAAACTGTTAAGAAAGCGATGCAGATTTCTGCCAATGTAACTGGCTACGACGTGCTGGTCATACCATTCCCAGATCACGTCCCGTCTGCCGGCCCCGATGGCCTTAGCCCGAATATCCCTAGGAACGCCCAGTTCCGGCAGATGGATATAAACAAGTCCCATTTGCTCAGTAAAACGCTTCAAGTTTCCCTTGCTAAGTTCTGGCCGATACATGCTCACCGGGTTTTGGCGTATGTCGACGAGCGTGCGGACACCGTGGGCAATCAGCGTGTCCAAGATCTCCTCGACCGTTCGTCCAACATATCCCAGTGTGAAAAAATCGGCATCCTGGGGAGAACGCGCCTCATTCCAGAGAGCCTTATTCTCGGC
>JACQSY010000013.1 GCA_016211085.1 Acidobacteriota bacterium
CCCGCAGCTTCTTGGTAGCGCCCATCAATGGTTCTTAAGTATTCCCATCTTGATTTCCCGGTCATCCCGTAACCCTCCTGATCGCTCCACTCCGGTTACATTTTAGATGGCTCGATACGAACCCTTTCCTTCAAATCCGCTTTTGTGTAAGAATGTCTGCTTTCCAAATATTGCTGGACTTGTCCAGTATTCAATAGTCGGAGGATACGATGAAAAGATTCGTTCTGCTGTTGTGGGCTTTTGCTTTGCTGAGCTTCGTCTCGGGGCCAGCCCTGGCGCAGCAAAAAGATGATAAGAATCAAAAACCCGCACCCAAGCCGCCTCGCGTGGTGGGTCAAGCTCAGACGCAGGAGGAGTTTACCGCCTGGAACACCCTGGACCAGGCCCCTACCATGCAGGACAAAGCGAAACTGGCCGAGGAGTTTTTGCAAAAATTTCCCGAAAGCGGTTTGACCCCTCTGGTCCATCGCATGGCTGCTTTTTCTTATCAGCAGATGAATGATTTCGATAAGCTTACCCATCACGGAGAGAAGGCGCTGGTGGAACTTCCCAACGATGTCTCGATCCTTACTCTTCTCTCAGTGGCGTACGCTCAACGAGGCAATGCAGAGCAGGCCCTTCAAAAAGCCGAGAAGACGGTGGAAATTCTAGACGCTTTGCAGAAGCCTGTTGAAGTTCCGCAGGAACAGTGGGACCGCCAGCTGGGACAGGTCCGGGCGGATGCCAACTATGCAATGGGTTCCGCTTACCTCGATAAATTCACTAAGTCTGCGGAAGGCAAGACGGCCGATCCTGCGTCCGATCCCGTCCTTACGCAAGCATTGCAACACCTGGAGAAGGCGCTGGAATTCGATCCTACTTACGACTTGGCCTACTACCGGCTTGCCATCGCTTATACCCGCAAAAATGACGGTCCCAATGCATTGACCAATTTTGCGCGCGCCGTGGCCCTGGGCGGACCCGCTTCCGCACCGGCCAAAGAGTACCTGACCAAGGTACATGAACTGGTAAACCCGAGACAAGCCGAAGAGGCTGAAGAGGCCTACAAGGAGCGACTCTCGAAATCACTGGAGGAGCTTATCGCCACAGAGAAAGGAAATATTGAAAAGAAAGTGGCGGCAAAGCAAGCTCCCGCGCAGTAAATCCCCGTCATCTTTTGAATTGGACCCACCGGGAGATTCCCTTAGTGGACATCTCCCGGTGAGAACAAGATGCTGGCATTTTTGCGACGGATTCTCCGCAAGAAGAGTCCTCCCTCGTTATTTTCCATATCCGATTCTGAGCACGTTTTCCTCGACCAGGAGCGCCGCGACGAGTTGCGCATCCTCGAGGCGCGCTTGGAATATTCTTTCCAGCGTCCGGTTTTGCTGGACCGGGCTCTCACCCATAAGTCGTTTACTCACGAAGATGAGTCCATCGATCCGAAGGCGGGAGCCTTTCCGGATTATGAAGCGCTCGAGTTTCTTGGCGATTCGGTTCTCGGTTTGGTGATCAGTGATTACCTGGTGCGCAACTTTCCACATCGCAGCGAAGGAGAGTTTTCCCAAATCCGTTCCTACCTGGTTTCTGAAGCACAACTTCATCAACTTTCCGAGGAATTGGGACTGGGCAAGTTCATGCGCTTGAGTTATGGAGAGGAGAAAACCGGCGGCCGCCGAAAAAAGGCGATGCTGGCTGATCTGTTTGAGAGCGTTGCAGCGGCGATTTACCTCGATGGCGGGATGGAGGAGGCGCACCGGTTTGTGCTGAGGTGCTTCGGTTCGCGACTGGAAAAAGTCTCAACCGAAAAAATCGACTTTAAGGATTACAAGTCTGCGCTTCAGGAGGAGTTACACACGCGCGGACTTCCAGAGCCGGATTACCGGGTCGTTGAAGAACGCGGTCCTGACCATCGCAAGCATTTCGTAATTGAGGTTCGTGTGAGGGGGCGTTCGCTGGCGCGAGCCGTAGGAGGTTCCAAAAAGGAAGCTCAGCAACGGGCGGCCGAGATTGCGCTGCAAGCGCTCAACAAGGTATCAGAGCCGTAGGAGCAGACCTTAAGGTAGGGGGATCTTTGCATAGTAATTCCAAAAAAGCAGGAGCGTGAAGATATCGTACAGGGCGTGGGCCACAATCGGAGCGGTCAACTTCCTCCTCCAGACGAAAAGCAGGCCGAAGATAAAACCCAGAACTCCTGCTCCAGCAGCCTTGTCCACTCCCTGTGCTTGATGCCCCACGCCAAAAAAAATACTCCATAAAATCAACCCTACGATAATACCTCCCAGGTGACGCTCAAAACGCACCAACACAAAAGCGCGCTGAATCTCCTCTTTGATTCCTCCCACAAAAACACTACTTAACATGAACAGCATTAAATCTGAAGGGGTTTTCACCAGTTCCAGAAGCGGGTTGGTCTCGGTCACGAACTGGGGAAGGAACATTCGGAAAAAAGCGCCCACTCCCACCGTGGCCGCCAGAAGGACGGACAGGGTCAAGACTCCGATGCGCGCCTCCCGGAGAAAACCTTGAAAACTGAAGCCCAGCATGACAAAGCTTTCCCGTCTCGCCAACAAAAACAAGGTGATCAGCAATAGCGTCACCACTGCTTCCAACAAAAGAAAAGCAAAAAGAAGGCGTGTGTCCTGAATGATATCGCTTGCCGCAATGCCCGAGAATCGAAAAATATAAGAGGCCGCCAGGGAGCCTGCCAGGGCAACGGTCAGGATTTCGATGGCGGCCGCAATGGGGCGGGAAGCAAAGCTTGAGCTTGCTTTGCCTGTCTCTTGCATTGCGCAAGTGTATCCTAATCTGTCAGACGCCGCGCGAACAGCGCACTTTACGCCCAAGATCGCTTAAGCCGACGCTTTGTGTGAGTCCCCGGGGATTGTCAATCTGCATTCGCTTCGATCTGCCGCCCGCCCCCAAACGGCGGGCTATCAATTGCAAATCTCCTTTTGGATCTGTCTCACGACACATCAGGCGGCTTAAGCGATCTTGAGAAGCACGACTTAATCAAGGACGTGACGGAAGGCTTCATACCTTTTGGAGTACGCTGCAATCCATACATTTTCATCTTGGGCGAAAGATCGGCGGATTCGGGTGCCGCGCGAGGGAAATGGACCATTTTCGAGAACAGAATTCAGTTGAACTGGTCTTTTTTAAAAGTTAAGATGGCCGAGGGAGGCGCTTATGAGCTTTCAGCCGAAAATCTTTCGTACCAAGCGCGGAGACGAATTCGATGGCGAGGAGGAATTTGAAGATTACGACGAAGAAGAACTTGAAGAGGAAGAATTTGAGGAAGACGAGTTCGATGAAGATTTAGAAGACTTCGACGACGAATTCGATGAGGAAGAAGATTTGGAAGATGAGGAAGAGGAAGAAGACGATTATTACAACTAGTTCCCCTTTAACTCACCCCTCCCCGCTCTAAGTTTACCGCAGGCGTCCGCTTCTTAAACCCGGGCAACTTGAATTTAAAACGCAAAGTGCGGCTCATGGCATTCCCTAGTCCCGGCACGCTCCTGAAGATTCGCCCGGCAACCCCGCGGGCAGCCAAAAATCGGACCACAAGGCCTTGCCTTAAAGCTGAAGAGTAACGGTGCCTGGCATTTTTACCATTTGTCAACGCCCACTTAGAGTGCGAACCTCAAACTTGCCTCAAACATGTTTAAAAATATATACTTAAGAATTGATGGAGTTGGCTTATAAGAGACACATGGGTGCTCGCGCTTACGGCGAACAGTGGGGAGATTACGAAGTGTGAAGGAGGAGATATGCATAGGCCAAAACATGGGTTGACGTTATCCATTCTGTTACTGTCCCTGACTTCGTTGGGGCTGGCCCAGAACAAATCGAAGATCAAGGAGTTAAAGCCGACATGGAAGGGCTCGACAGGACTGTTTAATGTTTACGTCGCTGACAGCCTGCGCCCTGGGGAATTCAGCGTGGGTGTTAATTCATTGAAATTCCACCGTGAGCCCGGAGATCTCGATTTCACCCTCTTCCCCGTTTCCGTGACTATAGGATTACACGACCGGCTGGAGATTTTCGGTTCGTGGGAAACTTACAAGCGAGTCAATGCGGATGCAATTCTGGAGAAGAAGGTAGCTCCAGGAGGTCCCTTGCTGCCGGCTCGTTTGAAAAATTCGGCAGGGACAGTGGCATGGTATAACGACGCTCCTCTTATGGACGTGGGGTTTGGGGATCACACGGGAGATATCTGGGCCGGCCTTAAGTTTGTGGTCCTGTCGGAGCGACTGGGCGATCCTTTTGGACTCGCTTTACAACCCATCGCACGCTTTCACACAAAAAATGATCGCGAGGGAAAGCTGCGCGGGGTCACCGTGGGCGTGAACGACTACGGCTTTGACGGCATTTTTTCCAAGGGATTTGCAAACGGCGCCACCTTTGCCGGCAATGCGGGAATTCTCTGGGCCGACGATCTCAAAGAAATCGACCGCCAGAACCGTTTTAACTGGGGCATTGGCGCAGACGTCCCGCTGGGCAATCGTAAAGTGCACGCCATTGGAGAATTTACGGGGAGCACCTTTTTTGGAGACCGCGCGCCCGGTCTGGGCAACCCCAAATCTCCCGCTGACATTTACGGGGGCCTTCGCTTTTATCCTATTCGATGGCTTTCAATTGCGGCTGCCTACAACTTTAACCTGCAAACCATTGATTCAGACGCCTACGGTGTGGACGACACGGGCCGTCACGGCTGGTTTGCCCAGATCGAATTCGGACGTAAGATCAATGAGCCTCCCGCCATTGAGTGCACGGCTGAAAGAAACACGGTAACGGAAGGCGAATCCGTGACAGTCCGCGCCATTGCGACTGACCCGGATGATGACGAGCTTACGATTACCTGGAAGACCAGCGGTGGAAAAATCACCCAGCAAAATGGTTCCGCCACTTTCGACTCGACCGGATTGGCACCCGGGCGCTATACCATCACCGCTGAAGTAACCGACGGCGAGCACACGGCAACCTGTTCGGTGGATGTGACCGTTGAAAAGCGTAAGATGGCGCCCACGATTACCTGCGAGCCTTCCGTGACCAGCGTTACGGAAGGAGAATCAGTGACTCTCCGTGCGCGGGCTTCCGATCCCAACAACGATCCTCTGACTTACTCTTGGACCGTTGACGGCCAGGCGGTGACCAACGATGCGCCGGAGTTCGTTTTTGGAACGGCAGGCCGCACGGTGGGAGACCACACGGTCCGCGTCACTGTGACTGATGTCGACGGCATGTCGGCCTCATGCGACTTCCGGGTCACCATCAATCGCCGGCCGAATCGTCCACCCACGGTCAGCCTCACGCTGGACAAGAATGAAGTATTCGCCGGAGAAACGGTGAACGCCACGGCTCAAGGCAGCGATCCGGACGGTGATCCACTGACCTACGCCTGGACCGTGGATGGGCAAAACCGTTCGGAAACCAGCACACAACTGGCGATCAACACCAGCGGCATGGCGGGCGGAAGCCACAGCGTCACGGTGACTGTGAACGACGGACGTGGGGGCACTGCCAGTGACACTGAATCCTTTACGGTGCGCGAGAAGATCGTGATTCAGTATGATCGCCTGGACAACGTGGCCAAGGCGAGGCTGGATGAAATCGCGCTGCGGATGCAACAAGACAGCCGTCTGCGCGCAGTGATCACCGGCCATACCGACTCGCGCGGCACGCAGCGCGCCAAGGAACGCGCCGCGGCTCGAAGAGCCAACGACGCCAAGGACTACCTGGTCAAACAGCACAACATTGATGAAGCCCGCATTGAAGTGCGTAACGCCAGCGACTCTCAGCCGGTTGCGGATAACGCGACGGCAGAAGGACGGCGTCAAAACCAGCGTATCGAGATTGAGCTGTTTGTTCCTTAGCCCTCGCAGAAGGTGGAGCCGGCATGATGCCGGCTCCACCTCGCCTTCAGTTTCTGGATTAAAATATTTGCGGTAGCGTATTTTGCTGCCGCAATTTTTTATGCAGCTTCTTTTTTTTCTCATCATCTTGCTTTTGAACTGCAGCATTCATGCTGCCCCCGATTTGATTCCTCTGGGGCCTTTTGGAGGAGATGTCCGTTCCCTTGCCGTCCATCCCGCGAGGCCGGACACTTTTTTCCTGGGAACGGCCGATGGTCAGATATTTGTCTCCCGCGACTCAGGATCCAGCTGGAAACGCCTGGTTCCAGGCCTCGCCAGAAGAAACCTGGTGATTGACAATCTGGTTTTCGATCCTTCCAATCCTTCCGCCCTCTATGCCGCTACCTGGGAACTCAAGAGCAGCAGCGGACGTTTGTTTCGAACCCGAGACGGCGGAGAAACTTGGGAGAGCATCGATCTCGGCCCTTATCACAGCTCCATTCGGGCGATTACCGTGGCGCCCTCCAACCCGCAGGTCATTGCGGTGGGAATTTCGGAAGGCGTGCTGCGCAGCACCGACGGCGGCCAGAGCTGGGAGCGCATTTCGCGCGGATACCGCAGTCTGTACAATGTTGAGTCGCTTGCGTTTGATCCCCACGATTCCGAGACTCTCTACGTCGGAACCTGGCATCTGGGATGGAAAACTACTGACGGAGGCAAGAAGTGGCAAGCGATCCACCAGGGCATGATCCACGACAGCGACATGCTCGCTATCCTGGTGGATCCTCAACGGCCGCAGGTTCTTTACTCCGGTGCGTGTACCGGCATCTACAAGTCTGAGAACAGCGGGCTTCTCTGGCGCAAGCTTCGCAATGGGCTGCCTAAGGAAGCCAAGAGGACCCGCACCGTTTATCTGGATCCAGGCAACTCTACCACGGTGTACTCGGGAACTACGGTAGGGCTTTTTGTCTCTAGAGATGGGGGCAACAGCTGGAACGAGATCTTGCCGGGTGTGGTCGTTAATACGATTGCAGTCAAGCCTGGTGACTCCGCTGTCATTCTCGTGGGGACGGACGACGCCGGTATCTTGAAAAGCAGTGACGGCGGGAAGAGCTTTGTTTCCTCCAACGAAGGATTTATCCACCGTCAAGTGGCGGCGCTAGCTCACGATCCCGCACGAGGGCGTCTCTTTGCCAGTATTCTGTTTGATCAGGGCCACGGCGGCTTTTTTGTTTCGGAAGATCAGGGGAAAAACTGGGCTCCTTTTAATGATGGGCTGGGAAGCGCCGTAACGCATATACAGAAGATCCTTCCCGCCCGCCGCACCCCGGAGACGATGCTGGGGACCGCCGATGGACTTTACCTGGGGCAGCCGCCCGCAAGAGCATGGCAGGCAGTGCGCGGCACGCGCCAACTGATCATTTATGACCTTGTCTTTGCCGATGACAACGAGTCCGCTGTGTTTATCGCATCGCGCCAGGGCCTGTTCCTTCTCGATCTGCGCTCTGAAAAGTTACAAAAAATCGGGTTGCCGCTTTACAACGGTAGAGTAACCGCTCTCCGGAGGGATTCTGAATCCGGGCGTCTGTTTGCCGGAACAGATACCGGCATCTTCCGATCCGAGGACGAAGGGAAAAATTGGAAGATCCGCGTCAAAGGTCTCCCCCCCACTACCGTGAACACCATTGCCGCCGTGGGAAAACGTTTACTGCTCGGTACGCGCAAGGGGATTTATCTCAGCGATGACTGGGGCGAGAGCTGGGTTCCTGGAAAGGGTGTTTACCCGATTGAGATTGCAGCCATCCAGGCAAACTCCGCATCCGAAGTGCTGGCGGCGGACCTATTGATTGGACATTTGTTCCGGAGTCAAGATGGGGGCTCCAGCTGGGCCATCTATCACGACGGCCGGACCAGCTCTCCAATTTCCACCCTCCTTTTTGAACCTTCCGGCGGACTGTTTGCTGGAACCCTCAGCGATGGAATCTATCGTATTGTTGCCATAGAGACTTCTTCCGCTTCAGCCGGCGCTTCAGCCCTGGGTCAGTAGCAGTCGCATGCCCGCCAGGGGATGATACTGAAATGCTAATCCCTTCATATTCTGAGCTGTTGCTGATTCTGGCAGCTGCAGTTTCGCTGCTGATGATCGCCTTTGTGTTGCGCAGGCATTGGCTTTCCCACCCGTTGGGATTACAGAAGATCATCAATCAAAAAGATCAACAGGGTAATGAACATTATTCGGAGTACCTGCTCCCGCTTTTAGTTTACGAAGAACGGTTTCCCTCTTTCGGAAAAGTGATCTCTCTGGTCCTGGAGCATTTCCCCATGCGCCGCTTTATGGGGAAGGAGGAATTCCGATCAGCAATGGTTTATCTGCGCGATGCAGCCTTTCAGAGTGTGGATCCCACCCGAGTGGCTGTTTCCATGGCGGTGATTATTCGGACAATGCTGCAGGACCCCGAAGTGGAGTATCGCTGCCGCAAGCAGCTTCCCAATCTTGTCAATCAGTTTTTGGAGGAGATTGACCCGTTTGTAGGCAGCAAACCGCTGGGAACCACCCGGGTGTGACTGGCTCGATCGTGCAGGCATCGCCTGAGAGGATCGAACAACCCCAAAACAAGTCCTACCACCGAGGCTGCAGCTAAGGGAAAGACACAAACTCGAATCAACAGTGCGGGGAGTGAAATGTCGCCTGGTTTGCGGTCCCCGATCAGGTGAAGGTCCGTCAAAGTCATTCCCGGAGTTTGTCCGGTAGTCAGAAAGAAAAAAATGGAATTGAAAAAATAAAACGCGGCGACCAGTACTATCCCCAAACGCAAGGCTTCAGGTGAAAAGATATCGAATCGGAGAAAGACTCCCGCAGATACCAAGAACAGGCTGCTCAACAAGAGCGGCAGCAGCAAATCGACCATGCCCGCCAACATCCTGGAAAACAATACTTCGCGAGAAACCTCTTCGATTTGCGGCTCCAGCTTGGGCAGTCCGGGTTCGTGAGTGATGACCTTCGGCGGCTCCAGCTTGAGTTCGCGCTGCTGTGGAACTTTTCGGACAGTCCGCCGGTTGTCGAGGATTCGACCTGGATTTTTTTCCAGAATTCCGGTCTCAGGGGCGGAAGTTTTCTTCGACGCCGGCTTGTTCAAGAGATCGTTGGCCTTCTGGAAGGTGACGATCTTTTTTTCGGGAGTGGCCGATTCTGCGGGCCGCGGATAAAACAGCGTCCGTTCGATCTGAGCCTGCTGCGCGGCGGTCCCGGGGCTCACGGGCTTTCCTGCTACGGGCTGCTTCTTTTCCGCTCCCGTTAGAAAGGCTCTAGGATTGAGATGATCTCCGCCGCCTATAAACTGGAACCCCCCGGTTGGCCGGCCGGCTGGCTTCTCCACGGCGGCGGAGTTCTTCCATCCACACTTCGGGCAAAGATTGTTTTCGAGATGTGTCTGGCACTGTGGGCACTGCACGAGTTCATGTTAACATACGGGTTCGACAGCCCAATTATCGGTGTCATGTCCCCGAAATACGTTGAATTTTCGCCGGTCGAGCAGGAAAGAGAAGGCCATCTCGTCGCACATCGTCTATGGCCGCTGACTGCGAGATCGCTCGACCGACAGGTGGCGGCAACCCTCTTGTTCCTCCCCCACGCCGACTGACATGGCATCTACCTGGTCGCTTCTCCATCCGGCCGGCTCCGCGTTCGCGATGAACGCAGGCTTATCTGTGCCCCGAGATACCAGCCTTCTCGGAAACCGACGAGAGAATTTGCTCAACTTGGCTTTTTTGGAGTTCTTGCACTTTTTCCAACCGCTGAGAAATAGCGAGGAGACGTTCTGCGTAAGCAGCATGCTGGCGTGAGTTCTCAGCCGATGCGCGGGCGGCACGAAACACGCGGCGAATTTCCTGTTCTGTGACAGAGTGGCCCGCTTTCTGAACCAGGGCACTGGCCACAATGGATTCGATAAGGTCCAGTTGGTAACGGCGAAACGTCAGCAGCGTGATGACCGCCGCCACTATCAGGATCACCAGGACGACCGTTCGCGTACGGGTGCTGAACACCTTGGGGGCGTCCTGATGCGGCTCGTCTGTTGAAATAAATTGCAAAGGCATCCTCACAAGAGCTTCAACGTTTCGAAATAAGATTCGTAATCCAACTCAATACCGCGCCTCTTGGCATGACCCAGCAGAACCGAAAGAAAAATAGTTCTGAGAACTCGAGGTAGAAATCTCGTACGCAAAGTTCTTCCATGTGCATAGGGATGTTTGAAATAAAAATCAACAATTTCTTTCAGCACATCGCTGGGTTGGTCCATGATCTCTCTCAATGCGAGGTTCTTGACCTCCACCCATTGAGAACGAACCCGGACTACCTTCTTATTCAGCTTGTCAAGAATTTCAAGCTGGTTCTCTTTTTCAGCCCGTGCTTTGCGGGCCAGCATCTCGATGGCGTGTGATCGGGTGGTGACACCGACCTGAATGTTTTCTGCGAGACTCCTGCACAAGGAATAATCGGGATACAGGTGAAAGAATTCACGAACCAGCTGCCTCTGGGAGGGGCTTTGCACAACCATGTCTCGATTCTAGCTGAGATTCCGGGTCAGGGAGTATTCGGGTGTCCCCTTCCCCCCTAAAGACCTTGAATCTTGGGGACGAGCACTGCTCCAGGGGGCATGGGTTGGATGATGCAGCACGTTTGAAGGCCTCCCCGATCCTCGGGTAATATCGATTCCATGACGAAAGCGGTTTGCCTTGTGAGTGGCGGGCTCGATAGTTGTGTTACAGCGGCAATGGCTGCCGAGAAGAAACTGGAACTGGCTTTTTTTCATGCCAGTTACGGGCAGCTTACTGAACGACGCGAACTGCAAGCCTTTTCGAATATCGCTGACTATTATGCCGTGGAGTACCGCCTGGTGGTGGACCTACGCCATCTTCAAAGGATTGGCGGCTCTGCCTTGACAGACCCCGACATCCCTCTGCCGGAGGGAGCGCTGTCGCGTGAAGGAATCCCGATCACCTACGTGCCTTTTCGAAACGCTAATATGCTTTCTGTAGCGACAAGCTGGGCTGAAGTTCTGGGGGCTCGCTTTATTTATATGGGGGCTGTCGAAGAAGACAGCTCAGGGTACCCTGACTGCCGCGAATCTTTTTTTAGAGCGTTCAATCAGATGGTTCGTGAGGGTACCCGGCCCGAAACTCACATTGAAATCATCACTCCCCTCATCCGTTTAACAAAAAAGCAAATTGTCACGGAGGGAATGCGGCTGAAAGCCCCCTTTCATTTGACATGGTCCTGTTACAAAGAGGAAAAAATTGCTTGTGGCAAGTGCGACAGTTGCCTTTTGCGGCTTCGTGGATTTCAACAGGCTGGGTTTACCGATCCTCTACCCTATCGTGAGTATCCCGCCTTAAAGTATTAAGTACCCCCAGATTTGTTCTAAGGGCGCATGGTCCGCAGTGTCTTGAAAATCTGATTAATGGTAGGCCGATCTGAAGGATCCTTGGAGGGATGTGAAAACTGAATGCACCTGTCGGTGCCGATGATAAAGTCACCTCCCAGCTGGTGAGCATCACCCTGGACCGGTTGCAAGTGGTACCCTTTACGCAGCAGCTTGAAGTATTCCAGGAAGACTCGCGGCTTCCAGATCCCGACCCTGGTATGCTGCAGCTGGTAGGCCTCGTACACTGTACGTTCCGGATCCAAAAGAAGAGGGAAGGGCACTTGGACATCGCGGGCCCAGGCGCGCGCAAGCTCTGGGCTCCCAAACCCGACCAGGAGCACTTGTGTTTTCAAGCTTGCAAGCTCCACGAGGTGAGGACGCAACTGCGCCACGTGGTCTCGTCAGAGCAGTCAGCCAAAATGCCGAAGGAAAATCAACAGCACTCGTTGACCGCTGCTCAAAACACCGGCCAGAGAAATTTTGCGCCTATCATACGTGGCCAGCTCAAAAAGGGGAGCCTGATCACCTTTTTGCAACAAAACGGCTGCAATAATAGCAAAGCTTTGCGGATTGGGACAGTAGCACTGTGCCGCTCACAGGGCAACTTTGCGCTGTCTTGACTTCCGTGGAGTTTAAAGATAGAAAGTTAACCAATCATTAAGAGGAGAAAACCATGTGGAAAAAAGCGGAAACTGAATATCCGCCCCTCGAGCCTCATTACACGCCGCCCGTGGCCAATCCTGTCGAACAAATGAAGGGGGGCGCGGTTATCGGACCTTCCATTCTTGTCAAAGGTGATGTCTCCGGCGATGAGGACTTGCTGATTGAAGGCCGACTTGAAGGGCGTGTCGAGTTGAAGCAACACAATGTTCGGGTGGGAAAGAACGGGAAGGTCAAGGCCGACATCGTGGGAAAAGTGATCAGCGTGGAAGGCGAAGTTCAAGGGAACCTTTACGCCGAAGATAAGATCATCATCAGGCAATCGGGGAGTGTTCGCGGCAACATTACTGCACCCAGAGTGACATTGGAAGATGGGTCGAAATTCAAGGGCAGCATCGACATGGACTCGAAAGGAAGCGAAAAGCGAGTCGAAAACAACGCAGCCGGGAAAAGCTCCTCCAAGGAGAACGCCATGAATCTGGGCCTTGATCTCAAGACCGATCCTGGCAGCATCCGCCCATGATTCCCTGGATTTCCTCGCGCAAGTCCGGACCAGCACCTGTTGCACCGGAACAAGAGAGGGAATCCAAGACCCACACGTCGCTGGCGTTAAACGTGCTGTTTCACCAAATTCGCCACGACCGGAAGTATCATATCCTCGACTTGGGTCCGGCGCTGGGTTCCAATGTAGATTTCTTTTCTCAGTTCAGCTGTAAGCTTTACATTGAGGATCTCTATCCGACACTCACCTCTTTTGACTTTTTCTCCCCTGAAGACGGTTTCAGCTATGACGCCGTCTTCGATTATCTACTCCCCTTCCGAAAGGCGACTTCGTTCGACATTATTCTGTTCTGGGATTTGTTGAATTATCTGGAGCGAGACGAATGCGCGGCCTTGGTAAGGCACCTGGTAAAATTCTCACATCCCGGGACACTGTTGTTGGCGCTCATCTCCACGCTCAAGTTGATCCCGGAAAGGCCCATCGAGTTCAGAATCCTGGATCAACAGCATCTTCTTTATGAATCCTCCAGCTCTGTACTTCGTCCTTCCCCTCTCTATCAGGAATCAGACCTGAGGCAAATCATGCAAAACTTCCGCGTGTGCAACTCCTTCCTCTTGCGTCATGGAATCAAGGAGTACTTGTTTCTCCGCGACTAAGCACCCCCATTTCATAAAGTAGAGTCGAGATGTGGCGCGGTAGTTTAGGATGGAGCCTATCTGTTTCCGCCCTTTTCAGTTGCCGGTGCCTCACTAGCTCCTCCCTGCTCCGTTTCCACATCCCGCTCGTCGAACCGGACAGGCGGATTTCCCGCATC
>JACQSY010000001.1 GCA_016211085.1 Acidobacteriota bacterium
AGGTCTATGAAGATACTGAAGGACTGCGAATCGGTGAGCCCGTTATCGCTACCGGGAGTCCATTCGTAGTGGAACTGGGACCCGGGTTGCTGGGATCTATTTTCGACGGCATCCAAAGACCCTTGAGCGCGCTTCTCGAGCAACAGGGGGCATTCATTAAGCGAGGAAGCATGGGCCGCCCTCTGGACCGAATCCGCAAATGGGATTTCGAACCCGGCGTCCGAGTGGGAGCCAAGGTTTCCGAGGGAGATGCGCTGGGCAGGGTTCATGCCAACCCGCGCCTTTCCTACCGGATCCTGGTGCCTCCCGGCATGCACGGATGGGTGGAAGAAATGCGTTCAGGCCGACTGGGGATTGAGGACCGAATTGCCGTGCTGCGCACGCAGGACCGCAATCATGAAATCTCCATGCTCCAACGCTGGCCTGCACGCCAGGCGCGGCTCCACTTGGGGAGGCTCCCCGCAACGGAGCCCTTGATCACCGGGCAACGTGTCATCGACTCTTTTTTCCCGCTCGCCAAAGGGGGCACCGCCGTCATTCCCGGAGGTTTTGGAACCGGCAAGACCGTACTCGAGCAGTCTTTCGCAAAATGGATTAACGCCGACGTAGTCATTTACGTCGGGTGCGGGGAACGAGGCAATGAAATGACCGAAGTGCTCCAAGAGTTTCCCGAACTCGAAGATCCCTGTACCGGCGGCAGCCTCATGGACCGCACGGTGCTGATTGCCAACACTTCCAATATGCCGGTCGCAGCTCGGGAAGCCAGCATTTATACCGGTATCACCATCGCCGAGTACTTCCGAGACATGGGCTACGACGTCGCTTTGCTGGCCGACTCAACCTCCCGATGGGGAGAAGCACTGCGTGAAGTTTCAGCACGGTTGGAGGAAATGCCTGGCGAGGAAGGTTACCCGGCCTACCTGTTGAGCCGTTTGGCAGAGTTTTATGGCCGAGCTGGAAGAGTGAGAACGCTTGGGTCCCAAGAACGTATAGGCTCGGTGAGTGTGATCGGTGCTGTTTCCCCTCCCGGGGGAGATTTTTCAGAGCCGGTGACACAAAACTCGCTGCGGGTCACCGGCGTGTTCTGGGGGCTGGATACAGAGCTGGCGCGCCGGCGGCATTTTCCTGCCATCGATTGGTCGACCAGCTACTCCCGCTATCCCATCGGAACCTGGTTTGCTCGCTCCGTTGCCGAAGACTGGGAGGATTTCGCCAGTCGAGCGCAAGCACTGCTTCAACGCGAACAGGAACTGCAGGAAATCGTACAGCTGGTGGGAGAGGATGCGCTGACCGAATTCGACAAGGGAGAGCTTCTGACGGGGCGCATCCTGCGTGAGGACTTTCTTCAACAATCCGCATTTTCATCCGACTCTTTTTGCGTCCCGGAGAAAACGTATTGGATGCTGAAAAGTATTCTACTCTTCCAGGAATCTCTAATGGCGGCATTGAGGCAGGGTAAGACGCTGGGTCAGGCTGCTGATGCCTCGCTGCTGGACAAATTGTCACAAATGCGAGAGTGGAAATCCGGGCGATATCGGGAGCAGGCCGCAGAACTGGCGGAGCAGATCAGGTCATTATTTCAAGCTTCCCACGAAATTTCTCATCGGGAACCTGCGCCGTTTGCGAAACCGCAGAGAGTGACCGAATCATGAGCCCTCCAGAGACCGCACCCCTATACAGCGTCCACTATCGAACAGTCTCCTACGTTTCCGGACCTCTGCTCTTTGTAGAGAAGGTACGCAACGTCGGTTATGGAGAGATGGTTGAAGTGCACACTGCTGACGGGCGCCGGCTGGAGGGACAGGTGCTGGAGGTGGATGCCGAGCGCGCGGTGGTTCAGGTCTTTGCGGGAACGCGGGGTCTGGACCTGGAGACGACGAGAATCCGCTTCGCCGGAGACGTGGTGCGCCTAGGGGTCTCACTGGACATGCTGGGACGCATGTTCAATGGTTCGGGAGTACCTATTGACGGCGGCCCGCCGGTGATCGCCGATCTGCATCTCGACATTCACGGAAAGCCGATGAATCCTTCAGCCCGCTGGCATCCTTCCGATTTTATCCAGACCGGAATTTCATCCATTGACGGGCTCAACACGCTGGTTCGCGGACAGAAATTGTCCATTTTCTCCTCTTACGGACTGCCTGCCAGCGAATTGGCCGCACAAATTGCAGCCCAGGCGGAAGTTCCCAGCTCCGAAGAACCGTTTTCCGTTGTGTTTGCGGCCATCGGCATTCCGCCACACGAAGCCAACATTTTTCGCGAGAGCTTTGAAGCAACCGGGAACATGGAGCGAAATGTTCTTTTTCTTAATCTTGCGGACGATCCGACCATTGAGAGGCTGATCGCTCCTCGAGTAGCGTTGACCACGGGAGAATACCTTGCTTTCCACCACCACCGACATGTCCTGGTGATCTTGACCGACATGACCAATTACACAGAGGCGCTGCGTGAAGTTTCCACTGCCCGCGGAGAAATGCTGGGACGGCGGGGATACCCCAGCTATCTTTATACGGATCTTGCGTCTATTTACGAACGAGCCGGTCGAATCAAAGGGGGTAACGGGTCTCTCACTCAACTCATTATTCTGACCATGCCCGATGACGACATCACCCATCCAGTCCCAGATCTTACTGGCTACATCACCGAAGGACAAATCGTGCTCTCGCGCGATCTGCATCGCAAGAGTATTTACCCCCCCGTTGACATTCTGCCTTCCCTTTCCCGGTTGATGAACTCGGGAATCGGAGAAAAGAAAACCCGCGGTGACCACCGCCAGGTGGCGGACCAGCTTTATGCACTGTATGCGCGCGGCTGTGACTTGAGAAGGCTGGCAGCTATCGTGGGGGATGCTGCTCTTTCCGGTAGAGATCGCGTTTGCCTGAGTTTTGCAGCGCGGCTGGAACGCTCGTTCATAAATCAATCCGGCAAACGAACGATCGAGCAGACTTTGGATGAGGCCTGGAAGCTGCTATCACTTTTCAGCGCTTCTGAACTGAAAAGAATTCATTCGAAGTTTCTCGAGCAATATCATAACTACGGGGGAAAAGCCGATGCCGAGCCTTAGCGGTGTTCGCACGACGCGCGCAGAGCTGGTGGCCACAAGACATCGCATCGCGCTGGCTCGCAGAGGATGCGAGCTGCTCGAAGAAAAGCGCAACGCTCTCTGGAAGGAGTTTCGTCGCTCGGCAGAACAAGCCATTCACGATGGAACCCAACTGGAACAAATCGCGGGCGCTGCTGCCCTGGCGCTGTCTCGTGCGGTGGCCGTGGATGGGCCCCCAGCGGTCCAGTCCGCAGCTCTAGCCCCTGAGCCCCAGCCACCGTTGGAAATCTCGACGGTGAACGTCATGGGCGTGCGCGTGCCCCTGATCGGCCCCATTCGCTTCCGTCGCAGTCTTTTGGGTCGCGGCTACAGTTTGAGCACCACCTCAACGCGCATCGATGCTGCCGCCGCCGCTTTTGAGGAACAGCTGGAAAAAGTCGTTCAGCTGGCTGCGACCGAAATGCGCCTCCGCTGCCTGGCTGACGAAATCCGCAGGACCAACCGGCTCATCCATACGTTCGAGCAAGTGCTCCTGCCGCGCCTGGAGAAAACGCGTGACCAGATCCAGTTGATCCTGGACGAGCGCCAGCGCGAGGAACTGCTTCGGATCCGAAAATTCCAGCTGAAGATCCAACGGCCCTGAATCGGCTTCCCCAAATCATCCTTTCAAGCCTGACGCTCCAAAACTCGAGTTCCCGAGACTTTCGTTGCAAAAGCAACAGCCCTGCTTTAGCGGCAACATTTTCGGCAATGATTTGGCATTAATTAATGGCACACGGATTGCCCCCAGGAGGGCGAAAGGAAACGAGCGAAAAAGCCAGATTGAACGGAGGAATTCATGGGAACTCTGGATTTCTTGAGCGCTTACGAAAAAGGATCTTTGCTCAATCGGACCGCTGACCGGCGAGAGTTCCTCCGCTTTTGCGGGAGAATGACGGTTTTGCTGGGCTTATCGCAATCAGCCATCTCGCGGGTGGTCGCCGCTTTGGAGGGAGCCGTTCAACAACACCGGCCTTCGGTCATCTGGCTGGAGTTTCAGGACTGCGCAGGAAACACAGAGTCGTTTACCCGCGCCAACGCCCCGTCGGTCGCTGAAGCTGTGTTGGAGTCCATTTCTCTCGACTATCACGAGACCCTGATGGCTGCGGCCGGAGATCGGGCAGAGCAGGCTCGGCACGAAGCGCTGGAGGCAAACCGGGGCAACCTGATTGTGGTGGTCGAAGGCTCCATTCCCACAAAAGAAGAAGGTGTGTACTGCACGATTGGCGGGAAAACGGCGCTGCAGATTGTCAAGGAAATTGAGCCATATGCCATGGCCTTTGTTGCCGTCGGGACCTGTGCCTCGTTCGGCGGTCTGCCGCAGGCAAATCCCAATCCCACCGGCGCTGTAGCCCTGGAGGATATCATACAGACCCGTCCGGTAATTAATCTCCCCGGTTGTCCTGCCAATCCCGACGTCCTGATGGGAGTCCTGGTGCATTACCTTGTGTTCGGTCGTCTTCCTGAAGTGGATGCCCAAAAGCGTCCTTTGTTTGCCTACGGAAAAAGAATTCACGACACCTGCGAGCGCCGGCCTCATTATGACGCCGGCCAGTTTGCGCTTGCCTTTGACGACTACGGAGCGCGAGAGGGTTACTGCCTTTACAAGCTGGGCTGCAAGGGCCCGCAAACCTATAACATTTGCGCTGCCTGGCGTTGGAATTCTTCGGCAAGCTGGCCTGTAAAAGCGGGCCATCCTTGCATCGGCTGCTCCGAAAGACAGTTTTGGGATCGCTTCACTCCTTTTTACGAGAGGTTGCCGGAAGTCGGTGGATTCGGGGTTGAGGAACGTGCCGACACCGTCGGAGGAGCAGTCGTTGGGCTTACCGCTGCCGCAGTCGCCGCGCATGCCGCGTACACTGCCATGGTCAAAAAAGCAGAGAAGAAAGCTGAAGAGACTGCGCTCTCAGAATCAGAAGAGGATTCCGTAGAAAGCTGAAAGAGGTTGGAGAGATTGCCATGCCGCGAATTGTTGTTGACCCGATGACGCGAATCGAAGGCCACCTTCGCATTGAGGCTGAAGTTGAGAATGGACAAATCCGCCGGGCTTACTCTTCGGCCACCATGTGGCGGGGTGTCGAAAAAATCTTGATTGGCCGAGACCCGCGTGACGCCTGGGCCTTCACCCAAAGGATTTGCGGCGTCTGCACCACCGTGCACGCCTTTGCCTCAATTCGAGCCGTTGAAAATGCCCTCGGCATCGAGGTGACTCCCCTCGCACAGGCTGTCCGCAATCTGATCCTTGCTACGCAAAACGTGCACGATCACACCATGCATTTTTACCACCTCCATGCGCTGGACTGGGTGAACGTTCCTAACGCGCTCAAAGCCGATGCTTCCAAGACGTCAACTCTGGCCCAATCGTTGTCGTCATGGCCGAATTCGAGTCCCGGTTATTTCCGAGATGTTCAAAAGAAACTGAGCAAGCTGGTCGAGTCAGGGCAGTTGGGGATTTTTGCCAACGCATACTGGAGCCATCCGGCATACCGGCTTCCGGCCGAAGTCGACCTGCTGGGTGTGACCCATTATCTGGAAGCCCTGGAGTGGCAGCGGCACGTCATTCGTGTGCTGACCCTGCTCGGGGGCAAAGACCCTCATCCTAATTTTCTCGTCGGGGGTGTTCCTCTTTCTGTAAACCTCTCATCGCCTTCGGTGGTGAACACGGAAGTTCTTTCCTCAATCAAGACCCACCTCGACCAGATCCGCGAGTTTACAGAGCAGGTTTACATCCCGGACCTGCTCGCGATCGCGGGCTTTTACAAAGAATGGGCACAGTGGGGCAAAGGAGTGGGAAACTATCTTTCTTACGGAGAACTCCCCCAGGGAACGACCTTTGATCTGGAACAGCTTTTCCTTCCCCGGGGAGCTATTCTTGACCAGGACCTGTCGCTGGTTCATGACGTAGACCCGGAAGATCCCCAGCAGATTCAGGAGGCGGTGGCTCATTCATGGTATCGATATTCATCGAACCAGCCGCTGCTTCATCCCCATCAAGGAGAAACTGAGCCACACTACACGGGTCCTAAGCCACCCTACAAACAGCTCAAGGTTGAAGAACAGTACAGCTGGCTGAAGTCCCCGCGCTGGAAAGGCCGCAGCATGGAGGTGGGACCGCTTTCTCGCATGCTGGTAGCTTACGCAAAGGGCCATCCCGCCGTAAAACAAAAAATCACCGCCTTGCTGAACCGTCTTGACCTCCCGGTAGGGGCCCTCTTTTCCACACTGGGGCGAACCGCAGCACGTGGAGTCGAGGCGTGGGTGCTGGCGGAATATCTCTCTGATATTTACGACCGCGTTCTCTCGTTGATACGGAACGGGAACACGAGCACGTTCAGGCCCGAACGTTGGGAGCCGTCACAATGGCCCGCGGAGGCACGCGGTTTCGGTTACATGGAAGCTCCTCGCGGCGCTCTGGGTCACTGGGTCACTATCCGTGACGGCAAGATTGCCCAGTACCAAATCGTAGTTCCTTCAACCTGGAACGGGGGACCGCGTGACTCGAAAAATCAGCCGGGGCCCTATGAAGCGGCCTTGGAAGGAACTCCTGTGGCTCGTCCGGAGATGCCGCTGGAGATCCTCCGCACCATTCATTCTTTTGATCCTTGTATGGCGTGTGCAGCTCACCTTTACGATCCTTCTGGAAAAGAAATCGTAGAGGTACGCGTTCAATAGAGGCTCAGGTGAAGACACGTTCCAACGGCACATCCAGAATTTTTTCCATGCGCATCTGGGAATTGCCAGTACGTCTGACCCACTGGATCATGACGATCTGTGTCGCGGTCACCGGCGTGACCGGCTATTTAATAGGGACCCCTCTCTTTTCCCAACCAGGAGAAGCTTCTTCTCTCTACAGTTTTGGAACCCTGCGATTCGTACACTTTCTCGCCGGCTATGTACTTTTGTCGGCGTTTCTGCTCCGGGTCTACTGGGGCTTTATCGGAAATAAGTATGCTCGCTGGAGCAGCATGCTTCCGTTGCATCGCAAGAGCTGGCAAGCAATCGGGGAAGAGTTCCTTTACCTGCTGAGGCCGCGCGGCCCTATGCCTGTTTACAGAGGACACGCGCCGCTGGCCGGCGTCAGTTACTTTGTTCTCTACCTCGGTTTGGCGTTTGCGCTGCTGAGTGGATTTACGCTATATGCGCAGGCGGGTTACTCGCCGGTCTGGCGCACATTCGGGGCCCTGGCATTGGCTCTATTCGGCAACCATCTGAACACGGTGCGGCTGTTGCATCACCTCACACTCTGGTTCTTCACGCTCTTTTTGATCATCCACCTTTATCTCGTCATCTACACCGACCTCTTCAGCCGTACCAATGAAGTCGACGCCATGATCTCAGGTAGAAAGTTTGCGGTGCGCGATGAACTCTCACCATTTAGCGACTGAGCCGTCATGCCTGAGCCTTCTGTGATAGTCCTGGGCCTGGGCAACCTTCTGTTGGCTGATGAGGGCCTGGGAATTCATGCAATGCGGCAGCTGGAGCAAAGCTTTCGCCATCCCAACCTGACCTATTGCGATGGCGGTACCAGAGGGATTTCACTGCTTCCCTATGTGGCCGAAGCCTCCCACATCCTCTTCCTCGACTGCATTGCTGCCGACACAGCGCCGGGAACCGTCATTGAGATCAAAGGGCGCAAACTGCGAGTTTCCCGGGGGGTTAAGATTTCGGTTCACGATGTAGGCCTCGCCGAGCTCTTGACGTTGCTCGTTTGGCGCAATCCGAAGCAACGCCTGCACCTGATAGGAATGGTTCCTGCCTCCCTAGAGTGGGGCACTGAGCTATCAAGATGTGTTGGCCAAAAAATGCCTGTAATGCTGCGGCGAGCAGAAAAGGTGCTCAAAGGATGGCTGCGCAGGTCTTAAAGGAGTGGTTATGTGTCTGGGCGTGCCTGGAGAAGTGTTGAACGTGCAGAGAGACCCTGGTTCAGGATTGGCTCGAGGAGAGGTGCGCTTTGGCGGCATCGTCAAGGAGGTCAACCTGTCCTATACCCCCGAAGTCCAACCGGGTGACTATGTCGTCGTGCACGTAGGATTTTCAATCAGCCGGCTGAACGAGGCTGAAGCGAAAAAGGCGCTCCGATACCTGAACCAGATCGGAGCACTGTCCGAACAACTGCCTGACGAACCTCCGTCCCCAGAATGAAGGAGTCTCTGTGCGTAGCGAGGACCAGGTGTTTGAGGCACGTGTTGAGTCATTACGTGAAGGTCCTTCAGGACCCGAGGCCTGTATTTCCGTAAGAGGAGCTCGTTGGTACGTAAGCCTGTCCCTTCTCGATTCAGTGCAAGCCGGCGATTATGTGCTGGTACAGGGAAAGGTCGCGCTCGGTGTTTTGCATCCGCCGTACCGTATCGATCATGAAATACCTTGATGAATATCGAAACCAGGCACTCATCCAGAGGCTGGCGGAACAGATTAAAAAAAGGGCCACCCGTTGCTGGCACGTGATGGAGATTTGCGGAGGTCAGACACACACCCTGATCCGCTCGGGAATCGATCAACTGCTGGACGGAATCGTACAGCCGGTGCATGGGCCTGGTTGTCCCGTCTGTGTGACCCCACTTGAAAAAATTGATAGGGCCATAAATGTCGCGTTGACGCCTCGAGTAACCCTCGCGACCTACGGAGACATGATGCGGGTGCCCGGCTCCAACAGCGATTTGCTGCATGCGCGCTCCCGCGGAGCCGACGTGCGTATCGTGTACTCGCCCTTAGACGCTCTGATGCTGGCGGAAAAACATGCAGACCGGGAAATTGTTTTTTTTGCGGTCGGTTTTGAGACTACCGCTCCGGCCAACGCGATGTCGGTATGGCTGGCCTCTCAAAAAGACATTCCCAACTTTTCTTTATTGGTTTCGCATGTCCTCGTCCCCCCCGCCATTGAAGCACTGCTTCAGGACGAGGAGTCTCATATCGACGGGTTTATCGCCCCGGGGCATGTCTGCACAGTCATGGGTTTTGAAGAATACGAAGAGCTTGCCAGACGATTTTCCCGACCCTTTGTTGTAGCCGGCTTTGAACCCGCAGACTTGCTCGAGGCCCTTCTGCTCCTGGTGGCCATGCTTGAGGAGAATCGGTTTACGGTCGAAAACCAGTACACGCGATGCGCCACACGGATGGGAAACTTACATGCCCGGAAAATGATCCGGGAAGTTTTCGAGGTGACCGACATGAAGTGGAGAGGCCTGGGAACCATTCACAGAAGCGGTTTTCGACTGAAAGATGAATATCAGAGCTTTGACGCTGAAGTCCGTTTCCCATTGGACCACATCTCGACGCCGGAGCCACCGCATTGTTGCGCCGGACAAGTATTGCAGGGGAAAACCAAGCCCTCGCAATGCCCAGCCTTCGGAAAAGAGTGCACTCCGGAGAGGCCTTTGGGAGCACCGATGGTTTCTTCCGAAGGGGCCTGCGCGGCTTATTACTCTTTCCGGCGCTTTCAGGAAAATTGCCTATGAAAGTTGCATGTCGGCTTCCCCACTCTGATTACGAAATCATAACGCTCGGACACGGTGGTGGAGGAAGGCTCAGCCAGCAGCTGATCTCAGGTGTCCTGCTTCCCAAACTGAACAATGATTATCTTCAGGAACTGCATGATGGAGCGGTATTTCCCATTGCGGACCCGGTCCGCCTCGCCTTTACGACCGACAGTTTTGTGGTCAGCCCTCCGTTTTTTCCGGGCGGCGACATCGGCCTGCTTTCGGTGTATGGAACAGCAAACGATCTGGCCATGTGCGGCGCCCGCCCGCTTTTCTTATCGCTGGCCCTCATCATCGAAGAAGGATTTTCTATCCACGGACTGGAACAGATTCTGTCTTCAATTAGAACCGCTTGCGACTTACTGGAACTTCAGGTGGTGACGGGCGACACCAAGGTGGTCGAACGTGGAAAAGGAGACGGGATTTTTATTAACACCACCGGGCTTGGCGCCGTTCTTGACGGAATCGAAATCTCTCCACGCAGGATCCGCGCGGGCGACCAGATCTTGTTGAGCGGCAGCCTGGCCGAACATGGCGTCAGCATTATGTCCTTGCGCGAAGGATTGAAGTTTGATTCGCCGCTGCTCAGCGACACTTCCGCTTTATGGCCGCTTGTGGAAGCGGTCTTGCGGCGCGGCGGGCAGGGAATCCACTCGATGCGCGATGCCACCCGGGGAGGTTTGGCATCCGCTCTAAACGAGATGGCCCTATCAGCCCGCGTGGGAATCGTCATTGATGAGAACGCCCTGCCCGTTCGAGAGGAGGTACAAGGCGCCTGTGAGATCCTGGGATTGGACCCGCTTTATATTGCCAACGAAGGGAAATTCGTCAGCTTGGTTTCTCCGGAATGCAGTGAACAGGTCCTGAGTGCCATGCGGGAGCACCCTCTGGGCCGCGACGCCTGCCGGATCGGTGAAGTCGTCGCCGGGCATCCTGGAGTGGTGGTCGCCCGCAACGGGTTTGGAGCGACGCGGGTGATCGACATGATTTCAGGGGAACAGCTCCCCCGAATTTGCTGAAGCATCATGCATGAGTTGTCAATCGTATCGGCGCTTGTCGAACAGGTTAACAATGTGGCGCAGGCCCATGGGTCCACCCGTGTGCGTCACCTCACTCTCCAGGTGGGCAAAATGTCAAACGTAGTTCCGGAACTGCTGCAACAGGCGTTTGAAGCCTTTCGGAAAGTTGAGCCGCTGTTAAAAGACGCCCGCATGGAAATACGCCAGGTCTACCCGCTGATGAAATGCGGCAGATGTAGCCAAGAATTTGTGCCTGATACTTTTTCCAGCCCATGCCCGCGTTGCCTTTCAACCAGCGTCGAGCTCATCCACGGCGAGGAACTCTTGTTGCGCGAGGTCGAGCTGGAAATTCAAGACGGGGGGCAGGATGGCTGAAATACGCAACATACGCGTCATGGAGCAGATTCTGAAGGCCAACGATTATCTCGCCTCAGCCCTGAACGCTGAGTGGGATCAAACTCGTACCTTCGTCGTGAACCTGATGTCGTCACCTGGGGCCGGGAAGACCAGCCTTCTCGAGGCTACTTTACCGCTGCTGAAAGAGGAGTACCGCATGCTGGTACTCGAGGGGGACATCGAAACGGAGCGAGATGCCGAACGGATCAGAACCCAGGGCGTCCCCGCGCTCCAGATCACCACGGGAGGGACGTGCCATCTTGAGTCTCACATGATCGACCAGGCATGGAAACTTGCTCGCGACCGCGGACCGTTTGACCTTCTCTTTATTGAAAATGTCGGCAATCTGGTCTGCCCTGCCAGCTACTTCCTAGGCGAACACCTTACGGTGGTGATGCTCTCCACTCCGGAAGGAGACGATAAGCCGATGAAATACCCGAAGGCTTTTCGTTCCTCACAGGTCTTTTTGATTAGTAAATCGGACCTTTTGTACGCTCTTGATTTCAGCCCGGAGCGGGCTCGCCGAGAGGCCTTACAGCTCCAGCCGAAAATAGAAACTCTACTGGTTTCCTCAAAATCAGGAGAAGGAATGCAACGATGGATCCAGTTGCTCAAGCAACAACGAGCGCGCCGGTTCGGTTCATAGAGAGACTGCAAGTCCGCATTGTTGGAATTGTTCAGGGCGTCGGTTTCAGGCCTTTTGTTTATCGACTGGCTCGTGATCTGAATTTAAACGGTTGGGTTCAGAATGACGGCAACGGCGTGACGGTGGAGGTCGAGGGCCGGCATTCGCGTCTCCTGGAATTCCTGGACAGACTTCACCGCGACAAGCCCGCATCCTCGCTTCTCTATGCTTTGGACCACCGCTTTGTGACACCCGCCGGTTATTCCGGCTTTAAAATCCTCGCCAGTCAGTCGAGCGACACACCGCAGGCCTGGATTCTTCCTGACCTCGCTACGTGTGTGCAGTGTAGAGAGGAGATCAAGAATCCGCTGAACCGCCGCTACCGTTATCCGTTCACCAATTGCACCCACTGCGGTCCACGCTTCACTTTGATCGAAAGCCTGCCGTACGACCGCATCCGCACCAGCATGAGCGTCTTTCAAATGTGCCCGGAGTGCGGGCGGGAATATAGCCGTGCCGAAGACCGCCGATTTCATGCTCAGCCCAATGCGTGCCCCCACTGCGGGCCTCAACTGGCGTTCTATTCTACGGGCCGGTTTCCAGCTGAGAGAGCAGAGGCGCTGCAGGCTGCGGTTGATTCGATTCGCAACGGAAAGATCATCGCCCTGAAAGGACTGGGAGGATACCAGCTCATCGCAGATGCTTCGCGCGAAGCAACGGTAGCCGAACTCCGCAGACGAAAAAAAAGACCCCATAAAGCCTTCGCGGTAATGTATCCGAGCCTGGAACGTCTCGAGCAACATGTCGAAGTTCACCCGCTGGCAACCTCCATGCTTCGGTCGAGCCAGGCCCCCATCATCCTGTTGCCGCGCAAGCCTCTAAGCTATGCTGAGATTGCACCCTCAGTTGCACCCCGATCGCCCTATCTTGGCGTCTTTCTGCCTTATACACCCCTACACTGGCTTTTGCTCCATGACCTCGGTATTCCCCTGGTGGCCACTTCAGGCAATTTTTCGGATGAGCCTATTCAATACGAAGACGGACCGGCTTTGGAAATGCTCTCGCCTCTTTGCGACGCCTTTCTCCTGCACAACCGAAAAATCGTGCACCATGCTGATGATTCAGTGATGCACTTTCTGGAAAGGCCTCGGGTGGTGCCGCAGATGCTGCGCCGCGCCCGTGGCTACGCTCCGCTGCCGCTGCTGGCGCTCAGGGAACTGCCGCCGCTTCTGGGTCTGGGCGGGCATCTGAACACCACGTTTGCTCTCAGCCGCGGCCGCGAGATTATTCAATCCCAGCACCTTGGAGACCTGTATGGTCAGGAGGCGCGCGAGGTTTATTTCCGCACCCTTGAAAATTTCCGAGAGCTGTACCAGGTTTTTCCCGAAGCAGTAGTCCATGACCTGCATCCGGATTATTTCACCACTCGTCTGGCAGAAAATCTGGGCCTGCCTCGAGTCTGCATACAACACCACCATGCACATCTTGCCGCAGCCGTCTTAGAGAACCAGATTGAGACTGAGGTTCTGGGCTTTACCTGGGACGGTACGGGCTACGGCACAGACGGCACGGTTTGGGGTGGAGAAGTGCTGATGGGAGGCGCCGCACATTCAACACGTGTTGCAACCCTGGTGCCTTTTCAGCTCCCAGGCGGCGAAAAAGCTATCCACGAACCGTGGCGAACGGCCCTTTCCCTATTATGGGAAACGTTCGGACCGGACATTCCACAACAACTCCCTCTGTTTAAGGCTGCCACCCCTGCGATAGTTGAATCCGTGATGAGCCTCGTCAAAAACGGGCATTCGGGCCCGCTCACCACCAGCATGGGGCGCCTTTTTGACGGCGTTAGCGCCATTCTGGGAATTTCGTTACGAAATACGCACCAGGGGGAGTCGGCACAGCTGATGGAATATGCCGCGTGGCGGGGAACGCACAAGCTCTTTTTGCCCCTGCCCGTCATCCCAGGATCGATCCTGCGAATGGACTGGCGCCACCTGGTGCGGGCGCTCGTGTGGCACCTGCAGGCAGGAGTGCCGGTAGAAGACCTTGCTCTCTCCTTTCACCAGGCGCTTACCTCGGCAGCGGTCGACATTGCGCAGAAAGTTGGATGCTCGCACATCGTCATGACCGGTGGTGTTTTTTGTAACCGCCTGCTGACGGAGAGTCTTCTGACCGCACTGGAAGAAACCGGTAAGCGTGCCTATCCGCATTCGCAGCTTCCTCCTCACGACGGGAACCTGGCCGCCGGGCAAATCTGGGCCGCCGTCTCAGGCGCAGGATGCTCGTAAGGCCCTGGGCTCCTGCAGCAATTCAAACGAAGCGCTTACTACGCTTGACGCTGCGTGCGCGCCTCTGATCCAGCGTCGGCGCAGGCACGCCTTTCAGAGGCGCGAGTGCCAACGAGCGCTCCTGCTGCCTTGAACGCAAGCGCTTACTCCGCTGGCGCTGCGTGCGCGCCTCTGATCCAGCATCGGCGCAGGCACGCCTTTCAGAGGCGCGAGTGCTGCTCCCTGAGCGCTTCAGACACGTGACTGCAAGAAAAGGGGCACGACGCCGATAGCAAGTTGCGGCTCGCAAAGCCTTCATGTAAAATTAAATCCTTTCGATTACTCCTTCTTCAGAGACGAAATATGACTCAGCCACTTTGTCAAACGGTACCACCGTGCGGGCGGTCTTCAGTCGATTAGCCGAGGTAGAGTTAAGACCTGACATGCCCCTTGTCGAGATCACTCTGGTAGAAGGCCGAAGCAGAGAGCAGCTAAGGCGACTCATCGATGCAATAACAGCTGCAGTGGAAACGAGCATTTCAGCCCCACGCGAATCGATTCGTGTGATTCTAAGAGAAGTTCCCGCCAGCCACTACGCCGCCGGGGGCGAAACCATCGAGGAACGCAGGTCCAAAGGCAAAAGGAGTTGAAAACCATGCCTTTTATTCCTCATGTCATTGCAGGACGAGAAGTCGAGTCGCTCGACTCGAACCGGTTCCCTACCATCAATCCCTGGACACGTCAGCCCTGGGCTGAAGTTGCCCTCGGCTCCCAGGCTGATGTGAATGCAGCAGTCAACGCGGCCCGACAGGCCTTCGATCAAGGGTCATGGCCGAGAATGGGATTTCAGGAGAGAGGCAGGATTCTGCATCGTCTAGCTGACTTGATTGAAAAAAACAGCGAGGAGTTCAGCCGCACCGACACGCTGGACATGGGAAAGCCCATCAGTGACATGCGCAGTAAAGATGTGCCGCGAGCAGCGTCCAATTTTCGTTTTTTCGCGGACCATGCACGGCTCACCGCAGCGGAAAGCTTTCCCAGTGATGCCGGCTATCATGTTTACACGCGCTACGAGCCGGCGGGAGTGGTGGCCGCGATCACTCCGTGGAATTTTCCGTTGATGCTGGAGACGTGGAAGGTGGCTCCAGCTCTCGCCTGGGGCAACACCGTAGTCCTCAAACCTGCGGAAGATACGCCAAGCTCTGCATGGCTGCTGGCAAAATACGCGCTGGAGGCAGGCATGCCTCCCGGCGTCTTCAACGTGGTCCACGGCTTGGGCCCGGATTCCGCCGGGCAGGCGCTTTCAGAATCCCCTGACATTGATCGAATTACCTTCACAGGCGAATCTGCCACCGGGCGGATTATCGCTCGTGCTGCCGCCTCCAACTTGGTGCCGGTGAGTTTGGAGTTGGGTGGCAAGGGGGCCAATCTGGTATTTGCGGATGCCGACCTCGCGCTGGCAGTCGAATGGTCGATTAAGGCGATCTTCAACAACGCGGGCCAGGTGTGCCTGGCGGGGAGCCGCCTCTACGTGCAAAAGCTGGTTTTCGACCGCTTCGTTTCCGAGTTCGTCACCGCAGCCGAAAAGCTGCGCCTGGGTGACCCCATGCTGGAGACAACGCAGGTGGGGCCGCTCGCTTCCCAGCAACATTTCAACAAAGTCTCCGGTTATTTTGATGTGATTTGCCGAGACGGAGGCAGCATTCTCACCGGGGGAATCGCAGACGGGTGGCAAGTTCGCCCCACGGTCGTCGTCAGCCTGCCTGAACATTCGCGGGCCATGTGTGAAGAAATATTCGGACCCGTCGCCGTCATCAGCCCTTTTGAAACGGAGGAGGAAGCGGTGCGTCTCGCCAATGACACCCCTTACGGCCTGAACGCCATCCTCTTCACCGAAAGCTTGAGACGAGGACACCGGGTCTCTGCGGCGCTCAAAGGCGGAACCGTCTGGGTCAACTGCTTCTTCATCCGCGACCTGAGGGCGCCGTTTGGCGGCAGCGGGGATTCCGGAATCGGCCGTGAGGGTGGCACCTACAGCCGGGAGTTTTTCACGGAACCCAAAGCCGTGGTGATGGATGTCGGCTAAGTACCCCAGTCATAAATACGGTAACGTTTGCGAGTTGGGTTTCCGAGGCAAGAGAGGAGGAGGCGATGTCGGAAAGTAGCCGGGCCGCTTTAATGGAGACTCTTAAACAGTGAACATGAGGCGATTTCGTAAAACATCCCATAAAAAAGGAGTTGATTTGAATAAGAACTCCTATCGGTTCCTCGCTCGCTTTGCCTTCTTCATGGGGGTTGCTTTGTCGGCTGTTACTGAGCTGAGGGCATTGGAGGACCCGTTTGAAGGAAGTTGGGAGGTGGATCTTGTAAAGTCAAAATTCGCCTCAGGGGCTCCTGTGAAGAGCGCCATCTCGCTATACGAGTCGCTGGATGGGAATCGTATCAGGTATACGGCGCAGTTTGTGGGAGTGGACGGCACTGTTGTCACTCGCGAGTTTACGGCCGCCTTCGATGGCGAGGACCACGCGGTTAGTGGCGATCCGGAGGCGGACGCAGTGGCCCTCAGCCGTCTCGAACCTCGCGTGATCATGGGTATTTACAAGAAAAAGGGCCGAGTCACGTACGCGTTTGTGCGGGCGGTCTCTGCCGACGGCAAAAGCATGACGGCACGGCAAATGGGAACCAATTCTAAAGGCCTTCCCATCTACAGCGAAGTTCTGAGCTACCGGCTGGAGAAAAACCCTTTTCCCCAAAAGGGGAAAAAATAACCAAGCCCCTTTCTTGCTTCCGTCTCGTTGACTCATAAATATGAGTTGAAGCAGCCGCTCACCGTTTTTGAAAGGATCTTCCTGCTGCAACTCATTCAGAAACAAGTGAAGGGCTGACGGCGTATTAATTAGCTGTGCAGTGGTACTATCTCCTAGTGTGTTCGGTTGAACTGTTGTTACAAGTGGAAGAGCCGGCGTTGCAGTAGAGGTAAAATGAAGAAAATTGGTTTCCTGCTGTTGTTAGTGATCTTGGTCCTGATTGGTTTTGCGGTATTCAACCGCGACACCGGCGAATCCGCCCAAGATCCACAGACGGGACGGCGCGCGCAGGGACGAGGCATGCAACGTATGCCGATGACGGTCGAACTGGCCCAGGTGGCCCGGCAATCGCTGTCGCAGAGAATGATGGTGGTGGGGAATTTGATCGGTGAGACCACCGTGGATGCAGTCCCGAAAATCAGCGGGCGGCTGCAACAGGTCTATGTGCGATTGGGAGACCGAATCGATCAGGGACAACCAATCGCCCGTATAGAAGACCGCGAAATCCGCGAGCAGGTCAAACAAGCGGAGGCTTCTCTTGAAGTTGCAGAGGCTACGCTGCGACAGCGCGAAGCCGATCTGAAGCACGCGGAGTCAAACCTGATGCGATTTCGCAATTTGCATGCGGCGCAGCTGATCTCAAAACAAGTTCTGGACGAGGCTGAAGCACGATTTCAGGTAGCTTCGGCGCAACTCGACCTGGCGCGTGCCCAAATCACCCAGGCACGCTCCCGCCTGGAAGAACTGCAGATTAATTTGAACAACACGGTGATCACCTCCCCTGTAAGCGGTTTTGTGGCCCGCCGTGAACTGGATCCAGGCGCCTGGGTCACACCGAACTCTTCTTTTATTTCCGTCGTGGACATCAATCCGGTCCGGCTGGTGGCCAATATCGTCGAAAAGGATTTACGCCGGCTCGCGCGCGGACTCACCGCTGAGGTTGAAGTGGATGCCTATCCTGGTGAAAAATTTCTGGGTCGGGTGACCCGCGTTTCCCCTGTGCTTGATCCGGCTACACGTACCGCACCCATCGAGGTCGAAGTATCCAACAACGATCTTCGTCTGAAGCCGGGCATGTATGCACGCGTCCACTTCGTCGTGGAACGGCGTGACCAAACCCTGGTGGTGCCTGCGATGGCTCTGGTCACGCAGGACGGCGTTCGTGGAGTTTTTATCGCCGAAAACGCTGCCACCGCTCGATTTCACCCCGTTCAGATCGGACTGGAGCAGGGGCAGCATGTGGAGATTCTCTCAGGCCTCAAAGAGGGCGATCAGGTTATAACCACGGGCGCGAGCGCTTTGCGCGATGGCGCAACCATCAACGTCTCGCGTCCATCCGACCCGGTGCAGACAGAGACCGAGCCTCGTTTTCCAGGGGGCCGACCTGAAACGCTTCCTCCAGGAACTAATGCGGGCGCTCCGCCGCGCCGGCCAAATACAAGGTAGTAAACATGAGCATTCCCCGTACAGCTATTCGGCGGCCCATCACCGTATTCATGATCAGCGCCGTCATCGTTCTGCTGGGAGCCATCTCGCTGACACGTCTCCCGGTAGATCTCATGCCGGACATCAGTTTTCCCAGCCTCACGGTCAGGGTCAACTATCCGGGCGTCGGACCGCTTGAGATTGAGGAACTCATCACCCGGCCACTCGAGGAGGCGGTGAGCGCCGTTGCTGGATTGCAGCAGGTGAACTCCACGTCGTCAGAAGGAACCGGCACGGTACGCCTGAATTTCGCATGGGGTACTGATTTAAATGAGGCCACCGATGAAGTGCGCTCGAGATTGGATCGAATACGAGGCCGCTTTCCCGAGGAAGCGGATGCGCCGTTCATCTTTAAGTTCGACGCCAACAGTCTACCTATTTTGAGTGTGGGCGTGGAAGGGATGCAGGATCCCGTACAGCTTCGGGAAGTCGCGGAGCGTGAGCTGGTTCCGCGTCTTGAGCGCGTGACCGGAGTCGCTGCGGTTCAAGTGCACGGCGGTTTGCGCCGGCAGATCCATGTTGAGCTTTCCAAGGAGAAGATTGCCGGACTGCAGCTTCCGGTTGAGCGCGTGGTGCAACTCCTGCGCATTGAAAACAAGAATCTGCCCCTGGGAGAAATCGATCAAGGCGATCGCACGTATCTGCTGCGAAGTGAAGGGCAATTCCAGTCTTTTGAGGACATCCGCAACCTGGTGGTGCTGACCAAGGGCGGAGTCCCCGTTTACATGAGGGATATTGCCGAAGTCCGAGACGCAACGGAGGACCGGCGATCGATCCTGAGAATCAACGGCCGGCCCGGCGTCCGGTTGCAAGTGACCAAGCAATCGGGCACCAATACGGTCCAGGTGGCGCAGCTGGTGCACCGGGAAGTTGAAAAGATCAACAACGAAATTCCGGGCGTAAACCTGACTATTCTTGACGACAGCTCTGTTTTCATTCAGCGGGCCATTGCCTCGGTTCAAGAACACGCCCTTATGGGCTCCGTTCTGGTGGTGCTGATTATCTTTGTATTCCTTCGAAATCTCACCTCCACGCTCATTATCTGTTCCTCCATTCCCATTTCCGTGATCGGCACCTTTGCCCTTCTTTATTTTGGTGGATTTACCTTGAACACCATGACCTTTGGCGGCCTGGCCCTGGGAGTGGGGATGATCGTCGACGCTTCCATCGTGGTGCTGGAAAATTCCTTTCGCCACATGGAAAAAGGGAAAGATCGCGTGACTGCCGCCATTGAGGGAAGTGAAGAAGTCTGGTCCGCCATTGTGGCTTCCATCTTGACTCACGTCGCCGTCTTTCTTCCGCTTCTTTTCCTCACGGGCCTTTCCAGCATCCTGTTCATGCAGCTCGCGGTGGTGGTGATATTTTCGCTGATGATGTCGCTCTTCGTGGCAGTGACCATTGTGCCGATGCTCTGCTCGAAGCTCTTGCGGCTTCCGCCGCGGCGAGGAGAAGCACGAGGCTTGTTTGCAAGATTGTATGCCGCCAGCGAAGACAGCCTGGAAAGACTGGATGATCGCTATCGATGGCTTTTGCACAAGGCGCTGGCGCACCGCCCCACGGTGCTCCTGGCAGGACTCACCTCGGTGGTGGCCGCCGTCCTCATGTTTTCTTCAATCTCGAGCGAGTTGACCCCACAGCTCGATGAAGGGGAAGTCACTTTGACCGCCGAACTGCCCGTCGGCACTCGAATGGAGCGGACCGACCAGGTGCTGTGGCGGTTGGAAGAACTGGTGCGTCGATTCGTTCCTGAGTCCCGGTTATTGATTTCCAGTGTCGGCGGAATGGGATGGCAGGGCTCAAACACTCACCGGGGCACTCTTCAGATACGCCTGGTTCCCAAGGAAGAGCGCCAGCGTTCCAGCGAGCAGATCGCACGGGACCTGCGCCGGCAACTGGCTGAGCTTCCCGGCGTGGTGATCTTCACTCGCGCCTCGGGAGGAAACCAGATGACGCGTTGGCTCACCGCCGGCAACGAGGCGCGCCTGACTCTGGAACTGCGGGGGGACGACCTGGACACCAGCCGCCGTTTGGCTCAGGAAATCAAAGGGCTGATGGATTCCACCAGCGGGATTGCAGACTCCCGGGTAAGCCGAGAAGACGGGCTCCCCGAGCTTGCGGTCCAGGTAGACCGGCCCAAGGCCGCGCTCCTGGGACTCACGGTCAGTTCAGTAGCCGACACTATAAAAACCAACGTGGCCGGCACTCAGGCCGCTTACTATCGTGAGCATGGCGAAGAATATCCCATCGTGGTCCGCTTGAGGGAGGAAGATCGGGACCAGGCGGACGACGTGAGCGACATTCTTGTGAATACCCCGCGCGGGGAGCTGATGGCGGTTAGAAATCTCATGAGTATTGAAATGCAATCCGGTCCGGTCCAGATTCAGCGTAAGAATAAAGAGCGCATCATAGAAATCACCGCCGAGCCGGAATCAGCCTTGAGCCAGGCTGTCTCCGACGTGCGCTCACGCCTGAGCGACGTCGCCCTCCCCTTGGGCTTCACCGTAGGATTCGGCGCAGAAGTTGAAGAACAAGCAAGAGCCTTCAATCAACTTCGTTTGATGCTGATCCTGGCGCTGGTGCTGGTATACGCGGTCATGGCTTCGCAATATGAATCACTTCGCGATCCCTTTGTGATTATGTTCTCCGTCCCTACTGCTGCCATTGGCGTAGTCCTGGCCCTTTTGCTGACCAATACCGCGTTCAACCTGCAGGCTTACATTGGAGTGATCATGCTGGCCGGCATCGTGGTGAGCAATGCAATCCTGCTGGTGGATTACACGAATGTGCTGCGGCGGCGTGATGGAGTTCCCCTGCGTGAGGCGGTGGAACTGGCGGGGCGCACCCGGCTTCGCCCCATTCTCATGACCTCCGTTGCCACGGCGCTCGGGTTTGTTCCCATGTCGCTCGGTATTGGGGAGGGGAGCGAACTCCAGGCCCCGCTTGCCCGCGTCGTCATCGGAGGCCTGACCACTTCCACTCTCATCACACTGGTTTTCGTCCCTACGATCTATACTCTTTTCGAAGAGGGGTGGAGGGGACTCAGACGGCGCAAGATGAGCGGTTCTGCAAACCATCCGGATCAAGACAGTACAACTCGGGACGAGTGAATTTCGGCCTAAGTTTTACAGAAAACGACTCGCTTATTTGCTTCGATTTGTTTCCCTTCTGCTTTCCTGACCGGGATGACCCGGACATTGAACATTCTATTGGAGACGTTTTATGAACACGTATGGTTTGGTTTTTGTCCTTTTTGCTCTTCTCATGGCAACGATGGGGCAACAGCTTCAGGGCCAGACGCAGCCACAAACCCCTGTCCCCCCCAGCCCGATGGCTCCTGAACGTCCGCATACCGAATCTTATCTGGAGCACGCGCGCCGATCCGGACCGGTGCTCGAGTTGACGCTGCAAGATGTCATTCGTATGGCGCTTATGAATAATCTTGAGATCGCCATCGAAGACTTCAATGAGCAAATGACCGAAAAGAGGCTGGTGGGTGCCGAAGGGTTTTATGACCCTGTTTTGACCTTCGAAGCAGGCTATGAAGATACCAGCCGGCCCACGGGAAACGTGCTCACGGCGGGAGCGGGCCTCAATGTCTCCGAGAGCGCACGCTCTTACTGGAATGCTCAACTGAATCAAAATCTCCCGTGGGGAGCCTCCTACACCATTGACTGGCGCTCCTCGCGCAATCTGACCAACAGCACTTTCTCAACCATCAACCCTCAGTACAACTCCACCATGACTTTCAACTTCGTGCAGCCTTTGCGTCGAGGTCTTGGATCCACCCAGACCCGGCGCAATCTGCGCCTCATCAACATCGACGAAAAGCTGGACCAGAGCGAGTTCGAGCAAAAAGTGGCCGATGTGGTCCGCCAGGTTTCCGACTATTACTGGGAACTCATGTTTGCCCTGCGAAATCATGAGATCAAGCGCCAGTCGCTGGAACTCGCCTGGGTTCTGCACGAAAACAATCGCAAACGCGTCGAGCTGGGAAATCTGGCTCCAATCGAGATCATCAGTTCCCGTGCCGAAGCCGCTACTCGCGAGCAGGAACTCATCGCCGCAGAGGAAACTATTGCCGCAGCCCAAAACAACCTTCGGAGAGCCCTGGCAGAAAATCCGCGATCCCCAATCTGGAATCTGACTTTGATCCCGACCGAAGAACCGAAGGTCCTCGATCCCCAAGTCAACCTCGACGAAAAATTGAAGATCGCGTTGGAACGTCGGCCTGAAATCAAGCAGATGATGCTGCAGATGGAACGTACGGGTGTGGATCGGGAATTCTACAAAAACGAGAGTCGGTGGAAAGTGGATCTGGTTGCCAGTTATTTTTCAACGGGTCTGTCAGGTAGGGCTTTTCGTGATATTCGCGTGGACACTAACGGCGACGGAGTGCCCGACCGCGTGGTGGGCCGGGCGGAAGATACTTCCTCGCCTTTCTTTGGATCACTGGGTCCCCTTTACAGTCAGATTTTTGGAAACGATTACCGCAGCTATACCGCAGGAGTTCGTGTTGAGATCCCGCTGCGGGATCGTAAAAACGAAATGCAACTTGCCGAACTCACCCTGCAAGAAAGCCAACTCACCTCACGTATGAAGCATCTGCAACACCAGATCATGGTCGAGGTGCGTAATGCCGCAGAGTCCGTCGTGACCAATCAAAAGCGCGTCGAAACAGCTCGCGTCGCCCTGGACCTTTCAGGACAGCAGCTTCAAGGGGAGATGAAGAGGTTCGAGGAAGGTTTGAGCACCAACTTCGTGGTTCTGCAGTATCAGCGCGACCTAGCGGAGAGCCAACTGCGTGAATTGCGCGCTTTGATTGATTACCGCAAAGCGCTTACCGCCTTCCAAAAGGCCAGCCACACCATTTTGGATGCCCACGACGTCGAGGCCGCACACCAGCGCTCAGAAAATTAAAAGGGCGTTGTCTCGGGAGCCCGTTCCTAAACCTCGCCACGCACCGGTGGAGCCTGAACCCCGGAGTTTCAGGCGGCTGTTGTTACGGACGCGCCGCTACGCTTGACTTTCACAGAAGGATCGGACATCTTCGTGACTCCACAGCCTTCACGGAGGGACCATGGGAAAGACTCTGATTTTCTCCGTCCTTATCTTCTTGGCAGCAACGGCCCAGTCCATACTGTGTAGTCAGGATCCGATCGCGCTCAGCCCAAAACATTATAAAGTCCTCATAAACAATCCTAGCGTCCGCGTTTTTGAATTCCGCGACCAGCCAGGGGATAGAATTTCGCAACACCGCCACCCCGACTATATTGCGTATACGTTCGGGCCCTTTAAGAGAAAATTTTATCTTGCAGATGGTTCCGCTCGAGAAATCGAGGGTAAAGGCAACGATGTCATCTGGTCGAACTCCATTGTGCACTCGGATGAAAACACCGGCACCACTGAAACCCGCGCTCTGGCGCTGGAATTGAAAGAAACCTCTCGAACCGGCAAGCCGGCGCTGGTTTTGACGGATCCGGTCAAAGTCGAGCCAGAACATTACACGGTCCTTTTTGAAAATGACCGTGTCCGTCTGCTTCAGTTTAAAGACAAACCAGGGGACAAGATTGCCATGCACGGCCATCCCGATTACGTAGCCTACACCATGAAAGCTCTCAAGCGGCGGCTGATCGCTCCAGATGGGAGTTACCGGGACGTGCAAGCTGAGGCGGGAACTGCCGTCTGGTCCGAGGCCGTGACGCACGCAGAAGTAAACATTGGAGATACGGAAACACACCTCCTGCTTTTCGAAGTGAAATAAGAAGGCGTTTCTGAATCGATGCCGGGTTCGCTCCCCGCGGCGGCTTGCACACGAGGGTTGGGCTGGTTTTAAAAATGTCGAAGCGTTCAAGAGCCGTCTCCCTGCTTTTTTTCCTGCTGGTTCTCTTTCTGTGCTTCGAGCTTCGCGCCGAGTGGCCCGCGGCAGGCGAACCCCAAACTCTCTCATCGCTACACGGAACGGTCCGCGATCAAAGCGGAGGCGTGATCGTGGGGGCGCAGGTAAACCTGAAGGGCCCGGACGGCAAGTCACTTCAGAAGAAAACCAGCAGTAGCGGCGCCTATGAGTTCCAAGATCTTCCGGCTGGAAATTACGAATTAACAGTCAGCGCTCGCCAGTTCGAACCTTTCACGACTGACCTGAATATCGGAAACGAGAGTGTCGAGCAGGATGTAGTGCTGTTCGTGGAGTTGCGAGAGCAAATCAGCATTGTCGGAAACACGTCCTTTTTTGCTCGAAGCGGCTCCAGCATTACCTTGACTCGCCAGCAAATACACAATCTGCCGGACGAACCGGGACAATTTCTGGCCTATCTGCGGCAACTGGCAGGCGTCCTACCCGGTCAGGAGATGGTTTACGTCGACGGTTTTCGCGGAAACCAGGTTCTTCGAAAACACAGCATCGAATCTATTTTCATCAACACCGACCCTTTCAGCGCGGAATTTCCCGAGCCGGCCAGAGGGCGCATTCAAATCACCACGCGACCCGGATCCGACACTTTCCATGGCGACTTCAATTTCAATTTCAATGACGAAGCATTGAATGCCCGCCCAGCTTTTGCAACCACCCGCGCGCCATTGCAGTCCAGGAACATTGAGGGCTATCTGAGCGGTCCTATCATCCGAAACCGCTGGGGATTCTCAGTCTATGGAGCACACTGGGCCCAGGATGGAAGTCAGCTCGTCAACGCGCTGGTCCCGGGGCCGGATACTGGGTTTCAATCCTTTGTCCAGTCAGTGTCCAGCCCGGTTCGTACCCACGATCTTTTTGTACGAACCAATTACACAGCAGGAACAGCCCATATCTTCTCAATTGACTACAGCCGCACTCGCGACCGTTCAAAGAATCGTGGCTTGGAGAGCGGGTTTGATCTCCCGGAGAGAGCTGTTCACGCTATAAGTACGGACCAACGGCTGCGGTTCTCTGCCAACTCAGAACTGTCCGAAAAAAATATAAACGAGTTTCGGTTCGACCTGAACACAACCGACTCGAAAACCCAGGCTTTGAACCCAGGTCCCGCGGTTCTGGTACTGGATACGTTCCACGCCGGAGGAAATCAAGAATCCCTCTTCAGCAGAAGCAACGTAGATTATCTCGGAGTGATCAACCACCTGGGCCATACTTGGCGAAACCACACCTTTCGATTTGGGTTGGAGATCGGCGTGGTCACGCAGCAGGACACCGACCGTTCCAACTTCGGCGGTTCCTTTACCTTCGGCGCGGACGTGGAACGCGACGCTTCTGGAGCGCCGATCACGGATTCCTCAGGTTTGCCAAGAGTCATCTCACCACTGCAGTTGTACCTGCGCACGGCCATGGGCCTTCCCGGCTATCGCCCTTCTCTGTTTACAATCAATCGAGGTCAGGATTCCGTAGGGCTGAGACAATGGAATGTTTTCTGGTATCTTCAGCACGAATGGCAATTGGCACCCAGGATGACCCTCACGTTGGGACTGAGGGAGGAATTTCAAACCTTATTGCAAAATAATTTTGATTTTGCGCCTCGAGTGGGAATTGCCTGGTCGCCCCGTCCCAGCAACAAGGACTTTCTGCGAGCGGGAGCCGGTCTTTTTTACAGCCGGGTCCAACCAGAGATCACGCTGGAGACTCTTCGCCTTACCCCGGGGCGTCAGGAGCATCTGCTTGTCGAGAATCCTGAATTTTTCCCGCATCCTCCTGACGATTTGTTAAGGGCCGGTCGCATCCTCACCGCATCCCGCACCAAAGCCCCGGATCTGGCGACGCCTTATCTGGTGATGACCACTGCGGGATACAAGAGACAGGTGACAGAAGCAATCACCGCCTCCATAGATTACACTTGGCAAAAAGGAACTCGATTGCTGCGCACACGGAATTTGAGCGGGCCGGCCCTTCCCGGGAGCAGCCTTGATTCAAGACCGCCCGCGTTCCAGTTCGAGTCCAGCGGAAAAATGAGACGCCACGAATTGGCCCTGAAGCTTCAAACCAATTTTGAAAAGATCATGTGGTTTGCCAATTACTCGCTCTCTTCCACCCGCAGCGACACCGATGGTCCTTATGCTCAGCCCGCGGACCCCCTCAACCTCTCTCTGGAATTTGGCCCCGACCGTTTAGATCACCGGCATGAATTTTTTTTGGGAGGCACTCTCACTCTGCCGTGGCAATTGACGGCCACCCCCTTTGTATCGGTAAGGTCCGGCCAGCCTTTCAACATCACCACGGGTATGGACAACAATGGCGACACGGTTTTTACAGACCGGCCCGCACTTGCCCGACCCGGCGATCCAGGAGCGATTCTGACCCCCTACGGAGCTTTCAAGCTATTTCCAGGATCCGCAGACATACTCGTGGGACGGAATTCACAACGAGGTCCGGGAGAGGTCACGTTGAATATGGGGATTTCACGACTCTTAGTCGCCGGAACAGTCCTCTCGGTGAATTTCGACAACTTGATTAATCACACCAATCCCAACGGGCTCAACGGAGTCCTGACATCACCCTTTTTTGGAAGAGCTAACCGTTCCCTCAACCCCAGACGGATTCACTTTTCAATTAACTTCACTTTTTAAATTCTTGGTGAGTGTCCCGAAGCACGAACTTCTCTATTGGGGGTGATCAATCAAGCGCCGAGCACTGTTCCTTTTACTGAAGCGCAAGATGAGGCGGATCATCGAAGAGGTGAGTGGGGATTGGCGTCGGCGAGGCAAGCCCTCGCCGCCAGAGGGAGGCGCGGCACAGACAGGTTATGGAGTGCGGCGACGGGTTGCCACTTTTTCTTGGCGGGCGACGCGTCGCCCACTCCCAAAGCGGTCTCTTGCGACCGCACTCCCAAGAGTGCTCCTTGCGCAGTTGCGCCTCCCTTGTTCCGTGAGACAGATCCCAGGAGATTTGCAAACTGACAGCCTGCCGTCTTGGGGCGGGCGCCAGATTCAGCAGTTTCCAATCGGGTAAGCTTTCAAGCGCCTTCCCGGTTCAGCACCATCGTGACGGTGTCAGTCGGTAGACGAGCAACTCTGCGACAGCCGCCGTCCCGTGCTTAAGCGGTTTGAAGCTCCCGTCGGGGGCGTGGAAATAAGGAACCGCAACCTCCAAAACGGAAAGTTGTTTCATTCGTACCTTATGAAAAAACTCTGCGTGAAAATTGAAACCGTCGCTGCTTAGCTGAAGCCTCCATACCGGCTCTCGACGGAACACCACCATCCCGCTGCCGATATCACGCACGTTGACGCCACAGAGTTGCTTAACAAGTCGATAGTAAAGACGGGAAGCGACCCGCCTTGCAAACGGCAGCACGCTGGGTACGCCTCCGCAGTACTTGGATGCGACCACGACGTCATACTGGGCGCTCTCCTCAATAAGGTGTGGCAAATGCGTCACGTCGAAAGACAAATCGATGTCGAGATAAACGCAAACCTCCCCGCGTGCTTCGCCGATGAGGCGTCTTAAGGTGTATCCCAAGCCGCGGTGGAGATGTCTGAACACGCGCAGACGGTCGTCCTGGTGGAACAGCCGCATCAGAACGGCCGCCGAGTCATCGCTGCTGCCGTCATCTCCGAATAAGATCTCCAAGCGAGGAGGGCGCCCCAGCGCCTGCAGGATCCTGGCGCTTGCCTCCGCGGCCCTGGCTCCGGAATTGTAAACAGGGATCAGTACCGAGATCATCGCCACAAGGGAGTCATTCTCAGTCCGGTTTCCGCGCCCGTTTCAATCAAGGGGAAATTCCCTTCAGTGCCTTCCGGAACTCTCAGCCAAAACTGCCTACCAGAACTTCCATTCAAGGCCCACGCCAATTCCCCTGGGTTCCCTCCGGAAACCGCTGTGCCGGAATTCGATGATGCCGAAAAGATTTCCGCTGACCCGCCTGCCCACCTGCCATTCCGTGACGATGCGGTCCGGCTTCATGTTGTAGTCGAAAAAACCTTCTACGTATGTGTTCTGGCCGAAGTTCTTGAGTCCTGAGAAGTGGAACTGTGCGCCGAAATCGTTAGTGGAAACCGGCGTCAGCTTGATAGTCCAACGATCGCGTCCGGAGAATCCGGGCAACGAGGGCGGGTAGATAATTCCAAAGCGCGTAGTTCCTCTCGGCGAGCGATACTCTCGGTTGAATTCCACCACCCCTCCCACTTTTTTGTAGACAGGTTGGCTGACCTGATACTCCAGGTAACGCGCCCCTTCTTTTCCCGCTCCGAGGTCGTAGAAACCAAACAAGCGGGTCCCTGCCTTCGGATGCGCAACACTTCCCGTCACGGTCTGGGTCAGGGCGCCGCGAGTGTCATTGTATCCGGAAATTTTCAAAGTAGAGACGGCCCGGCAGCCCAAAGCCAGCGAAATTAAAAGCCCCGGAAGAATCATCCGGGCATGACGAGACTTCAAAGCGCAGCGCACTGTTTTCTGGGTTCCTATTGCAAACTCTCTTGGGCATTCCTCAGGGTGCCCCCACCTCGCCAAAGCGGCGGTGAACGGAGAGAACCCAACGATACGCAGGGTGCGGATGGCGGTCAAGCCTTATCGTCGCCCCAAAAGTCCTTTAGCCTGCTTTAGAAGCGTCAGCTGTGATGGAAAACGAACACTCCCTAAAGCCGGCTGTTGAAGTCTCCCGAAACTTAAGTTGTGGAATTTACGTCCTTTATGGTCTCCACCCTTTTGAAGTCTTTTCGGAACAAAGCTTGCTCAAGAGGTGACGGCGGGATTTTCAGGAGAAGGGAATGACGCAAAAAGGTTTGCACTCGGCTCGGGCCCTCATGAAGATCACCGGGCAAGAAAGGGGTCCGCGCTTTCACCCCTTTTCGCGTCACCCGCTCCTGACCGGCACAGCCAGTTAAAAACATCCTCCAGAGAGCCAGAGGATGGGCATCAGTGCCGGGCTGGAGACACAGCAACCCTGCTGGGAAAAGGTTCACGCTTACCGCTCCTGTTCTTATGTAACTTCTCGAGAAACCTTGCTTCAAGGTTTCAGCGTGGACCCCTCCAGTAGGGGCATCCCGTCAACAGGGGAAGGATCGTTGGCCGGACTTGGTTCGCTGGCACTCGCTCCGCCTGGTCCTTCCCCTTTAAGTTTTGTGAGCAAGTTAAGGCAGCGCCTGGTAAGAGTTCGGAACAATGGGGTCGCACCACAAACCCGAGCCTGGCACTGGTTCTTTCGCAACGCATGCAGGATTCTTTGACTATTTTTTTTCACGACTGGCGGTTTCAAGAAGTCCGCCCCATGATTTTTGAATCTCTGCTCTTGTTCCCTCTTTACCCACGTGCCACCGAGGCACGCGACGCCGGGCTGGCGCGCCCGGCGTCAAAAATGGCAAACGACTCTTACGCGCAGTCGCTGTTTTCAATTTTAAAGCGGGTTAATGGAAATTCGGCGCACCCCCTGCGTCGAACCTGAAGCCGGGGGTAATCTGACTCCAACCATAGTCACAATCCCCTTGCCCCCGGCTTCGACCTTACGCAAAAACAACTCTTTGGGTTGAATCCAACACACCGTTGTTGGATTTCACACAGTCGCTGGGGATGCGCTTGAACTACTTTGGGGTCCATGTCGCTAAAAACCCAGAATTTAGGCTGGCAATTTGTTTTATAAAAAACCGGCTTTTGAATTGCAACTCTCAGCCCCGGGTTCCAGGCAGTATCAGCGTTAAGGGAGTTTGCTCATGAAGCACGCTAACATTCTGTTGGTGGACGACGACAAGAATCTTCTTCGCGTCCTGACTTACCAGATCCAGGAGCTGGGGTTCCGCGCCAGCGGGGTCTCGGCGCCCCGTGAAGCCCTGCAGCGGTTAAAAGAAGAGAAAGTGGATTTGGTTATCACCGATCTCAAGATGCCTGAAATGGACGGCCTACAGCTCTTAAGGGAAGTCGGCAAAATCAATCCTGACCTCCCGGTTATCGTTCTCACGGCGCACGGGACGATCGACAAGGCGGTGGAAGCAATAAAAGAAGGCGCCTTTGACTTTCTGACCAAGCCTTTTGCTAAGGAACAACTCCGCCACGTAATCGCCAATGCATTGAAAATGACCCAACTGCTTCAAGACAATCGGCGTCTTTCTGAAGCGGTTCGCGAGAGGTTTCAATTTGAAGGTTTAATCGGCGGGTCCAAGCTCTTTCAGGAAATACTCGATCTGGCCAAGCAGCTTTCCAAGGTCGATACGACCGTGCTTATCCAGGGCGAAAGCGGCACTGGGAAAGAGATCCTGGCGCGCGCCATCCATTTTCACAGCCATCGTGCCAGCAAGCCCTTCGTGGTCGTGAACTGCGGAGCCATCCCGGAAGGGCTGGTTGAATCAGAGCTGTTTGGGCACCGGCGCGGATCTTTTACGGGCGCCGTTTCCGATCAAAAAGGAAAATTTGAAACCGCCGACTCCGGCACGCTCTTCTTGGATGAGATCGGTGAGCTTCCGCTGAACAGCCAGGTGAAGCTCCTGAGGGTGCTCCAGGATGGAAAGGTGGATGTGGTGGGAGATCCCCGTCCACGCCAGGTGGACGTGCGCATCCTGGCCGCGACCAATAAAGATCTGCGGGACCTGGTCCGGCAAGGCGATTTTCGCGAGGACTTGTATTATCGTCTCTCCGTGGCCCCTCTATCACTTCCTCCACTCCGGAGACGTCGGGAGGACATTCCATTGCTGGTGCATCACTTCGTTGAAAAAATTCAAGCCAAGCTGGGAAAGACCGCCACTCTGGACCCTTCTGTGCTGGAATTGCTTCAGGGTTATGATTGGCCCGGCAATGTGCGTGAATTGGAAAACGTTGTGGAGCACCTGATTGTCTTTAATCGAACGGGCGTGGTCCAACGCGATGAGCTTCCAGCCCACATCCGTCACCCCATGCGGCCGCTCGGCAAGGTGGTGCTGAGGCTTCCCGATGAAGGTTTTTCTCTAGAGGAACTGGAGCGCGATCTCTTATATACTGCCTTGGAGCGGCACGACTGGAATCAAACTCACGCCGCTAGTTATTTAGGCATTACCCGAAACACGCTGATTTACCGGATGCAAAAATTCAATCTAAGACCGGAAGCTGCTTCGAGCAAACCGTGAACCGTGGTTGAGCTGCTCACCCGGAATACCGCGGCTTAATAATTCTACGCGTTAAGCGAAGCCTTTGAATGATGAAGTCATCGTGCTGGGGAATACTCGAATGCAGATCGGATAGAGACGAGTGCAAACCTACCCGCTATGTCCTGCTCCTCGGCTTGATCGGTCTTATTTCCGTTGCACATTTTATCACCGATATCCGTTATCTGATGTTGCACGAGCTGTACGTGCATGCGTACTATCTTCCCGTTATCCTGAGCGCCTTCTGGTATGGGGCGCGAGCGGGTCTCTTGGCAGCCTTCCTGGCCAGCGCATTCTTGCTCTTTCACTCCTTTTCGAGTTGGGGGCATCGTCCAGACTTGGTTTTTGACCAGGTCACGGAAACAGTGCTCTATCATCTTCTGGCTCTGGTTACCGGGGTACTCTCGCAATCGGAACGGCGGCGCAGCCAGGAACTGGAAACTGCTTCTCACGAGCTTTCCAAGGCTTATCAGAAACTTCAGGAGACATTCGATCAATTGCGCCGGGCAGACCGCCTGGCTTCGCTAGGGCAGCTGAGCGCCGGAATCGCCCATGAGATCCGCAACCCGCTGGGATCCATCCGGGGTTCAGTCGAGATCATCGAAACTGAAATTACTCCGGATCACCCGAAGCACGAGTTTGTCCAGATCATCAAAGAGGAAACAGCCCGTGTCAACAGTCTGGTTTCAGAGTTCTTGAAATTTGCGCGGCCGCCGGAGCCTTTAACGCAAGGCACCCTTATTAACGATCTCATCGATTCCACGCTGAAGATACTGCACAAGCAAGCCGAGAAATCAAACGTCGAAATCCGCCAGGATCTGGACCCTTCGATTCCTTCACTTGACCTGGACTGGAACCAGATGCGGCAGGTTCTCTTGAACATTCTGCTGAACGCTATTGAAGCCATGCCGGGAGGAGGCATCATCGAGGTGCAGTCCTTTCTTAAGGCCGGCAATCGTGTGGTGGTTCAAATATCCGATAACGGACCCGGCATCGAAGATCATTTACTTGACTGGATTTTTGACCCCTTTTTCACCACCAAACCTCACGGTACCGGGCTGGGACTCTCGATCTCGCATCAACTCGTGGAAAATCATGGCGGGGTGCTGCGCGTCCACAAAAACAATGAGCGCGGGCTTACTTTTTCAATCGAGCTGCCGCTGGTCAAAGAGCCCGAGCTGAAAGTGCTTTCAAGCGCTCCCCAGCGTCCTGCTCTGAGGTTTACCACCAGCGGTGGATGCGAACCACGGTTTTCCCCTGCTTCAATTTGGACCACTGAAGAAGAAAAGACAGCACCTGCCCTCAGCGCCGTCACCAAATCGTGAACTCTGCTGCATGTGAGCTTCTTTCAATCCGAGGCGTGCAGGGAGCGTCGGCGGAGTAAGCGCACTTTGCAGTGACAGGCCACCGCTTTTTTTTGCGGGCCACGCGTCTCCTGCCCGAAAGCGGTCTCGTGCGACCGCATCTCTGAAAGACGAACACCAGCCGCGTAAGCACTTTCGAAGCAGCAGGGCGCCCAACCGGCAAAGAGGGGCGACTTACCACCGCAGTGCAGTGGGAGACGCTCTAGCGCTGGTCGCCCTGGGAACGCCTCCTAACCGAACAACGGATTCTGAGGCAGATCCGCGGGCCGGACGCCCCTGGCGTAAGCAGCTTTTCCAACGATGAATTCATCGTCGTTGGCTGGGGGCGTGATTCCAATAGCATTGTAGGCATTGCGAATCAACTCTCTTTGGTCGCGGCGAAGGATGTAATGTTGGTCGATTTCAGGATTCTTGAATTGATACTTCATGAGTCCGCCGTTTCCGCCCGTGCACCATTGGTAGTACTTCAGGTGGGCCCAAGGATGAATGCCCATCGGCAGAATCGGCCTCATCAAGTCAAAGAGCGCCTGTGTAGCCGGAGCAATGTGCCAGTAGATCTTCATGGCTTTTTCTGTTTGGCCGGCCATCATTAACTTTATAAAATCCGTCGCGTACGGCTTTTCCGGAGATTGCAGCGCTTCCACAGTCCAGGCGCCGCTCCACTGCATCCCGCAGTGTTTGATCAGCAACGGGGCCTTCACAAGATCCACGGTCCCGATCAGAATGCGCGTGCCCATTTTTTCGTAAAGGTCAAAAGTGGCCGCCGTGTCGAGCGTGGTCATCACCTTCATGGCAACGACATTGGGCAGGTCCGCCAGTCTGTTGAACACCTCAAACGGGATGTTGCTGGGGTGAAACTTCCGGTACTGGGCTCCGTCAACAGCATAGAGCACGAGGCCCAGATTGGTACCTTCGGCAATTTGCGCCACGTGCCGATACATCGCGTCTTCAGAGTCTGTGTCGGGAGGCAGGCCCACCAGCGCATGGCTGACGCCAAGACGTTCACAAAACTGGAGCCACTCCAGAGCCGCGGCCGGCGTTCTTCCGAAGCCGCCGGTGCTGACCAGGATTTTGCCTTTTGCCTCATCCGTGACTATTTCCATCAGGCGCCTGCTTTCGGCGGGATTCTCGCCTCCGACAACAAAGGTCGAGAAGAATCCATGCGACTCCGCTTGTCGCACGTCGTGACGAATGCCTTCCTCGTCCCACCCGGAAAAATCCGGCTTGTGCGAGGCCATGAAAATATTCTCGAATCCTTTAAAGTGTTCTCGGGCCCACTCCTTCCGCGCGGAGCGGTCCACACGCTCCTGCTCCGGTCTTGATACGGCGCTGGAAGCGTAGAGTGCACCGGGAACGGTGGCTGCAATTGCGCCTGCTGCGATCGTTTTTGAAAACTCTCTGCGATTCATACTCTCCTCCATTGGATCAATAACCGGGCGTTGTGAAGATCGATTGTGATTTCTTCAATGTCACTATTACGGATTGGAAGACACCGATGTTTCTAAAATATCTTCGGAAGAGAACTACTGACTACTCCCGTATTCATGAGAAACGGCCGGTAAGCCCTTAGGTGGATCATGAGGAGACGGAGGCATTGGGGGAGCCTCCGTCCCTTCTCTGCATTAGAAGTGATACTTCAGCGCGAATTGAATCTGACGCGAAGTAGTGGTAGTTCTCCGGATCACTCCCGCTGTGGGATTGCGTTGAGCAGGAATGATTCCCTGGGGCGTCTGTTGAGGGCCGCTGAGGTATGTGGCCGTAGCCGGCGAAGCAAAGTTCGCGCGATTGGCTATGTTGAACATTTCGGCGCGAAATTGCAAAAACCGCTCTTCACTAAATGAAAAGTTCTTGAAGATTGAAAAATCTACCGCCAACACTCCGGGCGTCTCCAGCGTGTTGCGGGCCAGATTGCCCAGGTACCCGGCCGGACCCGCCACAAACTGCAGGGGGTCGAAATACTTGTTGGGGTCTCGACCGTCGCTGAGCACCGGACTGTTGTCGCCGCCCGGAATCAGATCGGGCCGGTCTGGGATGTCGACCGTTTGCGCACTGCGGCTGTTGTTAAAGCCCAGACTCAGCGTCGCATGATTACCATCGGAAGCCGTAAGGATTCCATTCATGGTCCAACCACCCAGAATGGCATTAACCGGACCCAACCAGTCCTTGCCGACAGACCGGCCGCGGCCGAACGGTAGGTCCCACGACCCATTGATACTCAAACGGTTTCTGATATCAAAAGAAGACAGCGCTTTGTCGATGTTGACATCTTCTGGGAAAACGCTTCCTACCTGGCCCCCATCGAAAACAGTGACGGCGGACGCTTCGTCCAGATTCTTGCTCCAGGTGTAGGAGGCCTGCAGTGCATAACCCTGCCGGAAGCGTTTGCGGACATCCACGCCCAGGGCGTTATACCAGGAGTCTGCGTCCCAGGCGAGATCACGTATCTGACCAAACTGCGAGTAGCGTCTCTGCGCATTTGCAGGCCAGAATGGATACCGGCCTTGCGCGTCCGCGGTGGGAATGGCGGAATTGCGGTCGACGGTATGGGCCAGGTTGTATCCCTTGGATCCCAGATAAGCCACCTTCAAAACCAGGTCCGGTAAGAGCTCCTGCTGAATGGAAGCTTCGTAGCGATGGACCCCGGATTGTTTCAACGTGTCGGAGAAAACAAATGGAGAGGTTGGAATTCGACTGACGTCGGCAGGCAGGACCGACCGGAAATTTGGGAACTGGTGGCACTGGAAAAATCCCGGGAAAGGACATACCAGCGTCACGCTGATCGCCAGCGGGGGCGCCTGAGTTCCGGCTGCGAAGTAATGGGGCCAGTTGACCAGCTCATAAAATAATCCGTAGCCCACGCGAATGGCGGTCTTTCCGTTGCCAAAGGGGTCCCAGGCCAGGCCCGCCCGTGGTGAAAAATTGTCCCACGAGGGGTTGACGGTAAAAAGCGGGTTGCCCGCCGTGATGGCCGGCGCCGCGGGGTTGCGTATATTCCCGAGCCTTCCGTAGACTTCTGTTGGTTTGGTATACGGCTCCCAGCGCACACCCAGGTTCAAGGTCAACCGCTGCGTTACCCGCCAATCATCCTGGCCGTAAAACCCCAACATGGTTTGCCGCATACCCCGGGGAATGCTCTTAGTGATGGCCCCAATGAACAGGAAAGGCGGAGCATTGGCCACCATGTCGGCGACACTCGCAAACTGATATTGCCCCTGTTCTGAAAACGGCCCGTCAAAATTTAATTGCAGCCGATGAATATTGGCTCCCATCTTAAAAGAGTGCCCGCCGGTGGTGTAGCTCAGGTTGTCGATGTACTGGAAGCGATTGGGGACATTTTTCTGGGTGAAGAATGGAATCTGCGCCAGGTATTCGACGCCTCTTGCTCCCACGGCTCCGTAGCGAGGTGAACCCTTATAGTTCACGGAAAGGGGATTGAAAATCATGATCGAGGGGTATTGGGAAGTGTAGAGGTTATCGAGCTGGTTGAAATTTCTGTTCAGCGAGACTCGGGCCTCATTGACAAGGTTAGGAGAAATCACTCGCCGCCATTCCACCATGGCGTACTGCGACCGGGAGGTGCTCTCGCTCGTCATGAGATCGAGTCCGCCCCCGACGTCAGGAAAGAGCAGCTGTTCGGCATCGTCGAGAACATAGCGGCCCCCGATGGCGTCGTTCTGGCTTAGTTCCCAGTCTAATTTCAGGATGAAGTAGTATTCGTTGATCCTCCGGGGATTTTCGTAAATGTATTCCGCGATGTCCCCGAAATTCTGGCCGTTCGGGCGAGGATAAAGATCCAGAAGCGACTTGGTCACCAGGCTGGGCGTCACCACGCGTCCGTTGGCCAGAATTCCCTGCCGTGCATTCAGGCTGGGCACATTCCGGGTCTCGGTGGTGCTCAACCTTTGATTAAAGCCTTCAAAACTGCCAAAGAAAAACGCCTTGTTGCGCGCAATGGGGCCACCCAGAGTAAAACCGTACTGGTTGCGCTTGAACTCTGGCGGATCACTGCGTTTCCCAGGATCGCGGGGATCGCGATCGAAGAAATTTCGAGCATCCAAAGCACTGTTGCGATGAAATTCAAAAATCGTGCCGTGGAACTCATTAGTGCCTGAACGAGTGATCGCGTTGATGATTCCACCGGAGAAAGCTCCATACTCGGCATTGGGAATGCCGATAATGACACTGAATTCGCGAACGGTGTCGACCCCCAGCAAAACGCCGGCGATGGAACCAGGGGTCATCGAGCGTTGATTCTTGATCTCAGTTCCGTCGAGCTGGTACGAATTGTTGGTGCCGCGTGTTCCCCCAACGAAGATCGCGGTTCCTTCCAGACCGTGAAACTTGCCCTGGTTATAGTTAATGACCACCCCCGCCTGGAGGGAAGCCAGGTCTGTGAAACTGCGTCCGTTTAAAGGCAAATCGCGGATCTGCTGCTCATCCACCAATCCTTTAAACGAGGCGTTGGCAGTTTCAATCAAGGGAGTCTCGGAGGTGATGGTTAATTCGGTTTGCTCACCCCCGACGCGGAGCATGAAATTGATTACGGCATCGGTACCAACTGTCAGCGTGACTTCCTGCTTTGCGCTCTGAAAACCGGGAAGCTGGGCTTCCAGCGAGTACCTGCCGATGCGCAGCTGGGCGATGGTGTAACGGCCCTGCTCATCTGTGACGGTCTCTCTCCTTTGTCCGGTTTCGAGGCTGGTTGCCGAGATCGTGACTCCTGGCAATACGGCGCGAGACTGATCAAGAACGCTGCCCAGGATGTTGGATGTAGTGCCCTGACCGTAGCCGGCAGGCCACGACAACGATGATAATGTTACAAAAACCAGCAGGTGGAAGCGGAATAGTGCTTTTGTCATTGCGGAACCCCTAGCGAGAAAGATCAGAAACCTCAGTCCGATGAAGAACATAGAAGACTGAGGAGTAATATAACACTTACCTTTCAACTTGAATATTTATTTCGAATAAATGAAAAGAGAGGAGAGAGGGCTGCCCTTTTCCCGTCCTCTTCTCGAGAGTGTCTTAGTGACACCTGCAGAAGAAATGCCCGCGCCAGGCAAGCTCAGCGCGGTCTGACATCGGAGCCGCGCGCGTGAAGCAAGCGGCCACTGAGTGCTGAGGACTGAGCAACGATGCTCGCTCAGCACTCAGTCCTGAAAGTGCCTGTCTCTATCAGGC
>JACQSY010000012.1 GCA_016211085.1 Acidobacteriota bacterium
ATCAGTTGGTCGCGCTTTCGTTTCCTCCCCTTCTGTTTCATTTCTTTAGATGAAACTATTCTAACCCATTCCGTCTGACAAAAATCATTTCTTTAGGAAAATCAGAATCGCCCGCGCCAAAATTTGGGGGAGGGCAAGCTTTCCTTTCCCCTTGACTGTAGGAAAGGGGACGTTATCATATAGCGTTTCCGCCGGCACCCGCCGAAAAGGCGGGGCCGGCGGTTTTATTTTTCAAGTTCCAAGGAACGAGGGGTAAACAGAATGGCAGAAAAAATCAGTAAAACGGCACGCGCCAGTCTCGGCCAGAGAGGGAGCGCCGGTGCGACGCGTTCCTGTCCCAACTGCGGGACTGCGTTGGTGGCCACCAAGGTGATTCGCTCGGCCGGCCAGCCTGGAGGGATGTTCTGGGTCTGTACCAAAGACGATTATCGGCTCAAGATCCAGTAACTTGTATGCAGAGAGCCGCGACAGCGGCTCTCTGCTCCTCTATTAATCCCCTTTCCCGTATTGATCTTCCCATCTTTCCAACTGAGCTTCGTAAAGATGGTCCGGCATTTCGGCAAAATTGCCGTCGCAGGCATGCTCCGTGCCTTGCGGCGGCTTCTCGGAGTAGTAGATCACCTTGGTGAGGACTCCGCCGCGGCTCATAAAATGAATATGAGTTGCCCGCTCGGCGTTTTGGATCAATACGTAAAACATGGCGGCTACGGCCAGGGCGGAACCGAAAATAATCAAGAAAGCTCGATTCATGGTTTTCAACTGCGTCCTCAACCGCCGGTCACCATCCTCAACACTCTAAGAAAATTCCCGCCGAGAATCTTTGTTACGTCTCCTGGCGAGTAGCCTCGCGACAAAAGAGCGCTGGTAATCTTGGGTAGATCTCTCACGTCACGGATTCCAGCCGGAAGCGACTCGACCCCATCAAAATCCGAGCCCAGCCCTACGTGGTCCACTCCGGCTACTTTGACAACATGGTCAATGTGATCGATCAGCAGTTCAAATGGCGGAGGCTCCAACGTGGAAGGCTTTTCAAACAGACGGTAACGTTCGGCAGCGACCCGGTCGAGATCACCGCCAAAATTCTTCATCAAACTCTCCACCGACTCCCAGGAGCGGCCAGCCTCGCTCGATCGTCTTGCATAATCCGCGCTGAGAAAAGCGGAATAAAAGTTAATGCCCACCACCCCGCCGTTCTTGGCAACGGCTTTCAGCATCTCGTCGGTCATGTTACGCGGAACATTCTGTAGAGCCCGCGCTGAAGAATGCGAGGCGATGACCGGCTTGGTCGTGATCCGTAACGTGTCCCAAAAAGTCTCATCGCTGACGTGGGAAATGTCCACAATCATTCCAATCCGATTCATTTCCCGGACCACTTGTTCGCCGAGTTCATTGAGACCATTCCAGCGAGCCTGGTCTCCAGAAGAATCGGCAAAGGCATTGGTATTTGACCAGGTAAGCGTCATGTACCGCACACCAAGGCGATGAAACACTCGCAGCAGCCGCAGATCGCCGTCAATGGCATGGCCTCCTTCGATACCCAGCAGGGCCGCCACCTTTCCCTCTTTATGAAGCCGCTCGATGTCAGCCGCATTCAAGGCCGGCTCGACCTGGTCCGGATGACCTTCTACCGACTCGTAAAAAGCATCGATGAGCTGCAGCGCTCGTTTGGTAGCAAAGGGTCCTGTATAGTGCGAATCAACCCAGGCCGCAAAAAACTCAGCATCCAGGCCACCCTCCCGCATGCGGAGAAAATCGATGTGCCCTGAATCCAGCCGCTGTCCAATATCCACTCCGGAAATCAGCACGCGCTGAAGAGTGTCCGCATGGGTGTCAATGACAAGAGACTGGTGGTGAAGTTCCTCAGGGGATAGATCCGGCGCCTGTACCGGCTGGGGGGGCTGCTGGGGAGCACAGGCAAGAACGCACAACGTCACCAGCAGGGCGCCAATGTATTTAATATTGCGTCCGATGGCCGATAGGGCGCCGTTTTCTTTGCCGCTCCTACTCCACGGCTCTATATCGGGTTCGTCGTTGCTTCGCGAAATCAGGGTCGTCTGGCGGCAACACAATTCAACGTATCTCGTAGGCGGGACTTTAATCATGGAAGTCGCGTTATAGGATTAGCATAGAGTCGCCATAGCTGTAAAAGCGATATTTCTCTCTGATGGCGCTCTGGTACGCTTCCGCGACCAATTCTTTTCCTGCAAAGGCGCTCACCAGCAACAGAAGCGTGGAACGCGGAAGATGGAAATTGGTAATCAGCGCATCGACCACCTTAAACTGAAAGCCCGGATAAATAAACAGAGGGTCCCACCCTTCAGCAGCCTCAATCCGTCCGTATTGTTGAAACGTGTACTCCAGGGTCCGGGTAGTGGTTGTTCCGACCGCGACGATCCGTCCTTGAGAGTCGCGCTGTTGCTGAATGCGCGACGCGGTTTCTGCCGATATTTGATAGTATTCGGCCTCCACCTTGTGATCTTCCACCCGTTCTGTGATAACCGGCTTAAAGGTTCCATAACCGACGTGAAGGGTGAGTTCACAATGCTCGATGCGTTGCAGTAGCTCCGGCGTCAAATGAAGCCCGGCAGTAGGCGCCGCTACGGATCCTCGCACGCGGGCAAACACGGTTTGGTAGCGCTCCCGATCTGACCTCTCATCATTGCGGTCGATGTAGGGTGGCAAGGGGGTTGAACCGATCTTTTCCAGCCACTCCCAGAAATTCCCCTCATACTCGAACTGCAGCAAGCGCCGGTCTGATTTGCAGGACTCTAACACCCTTGCGGTAAAACCCGGAGCCAACGCGATCTGTTGTCCCGCTTTGACCCTGCGCGACGGTCTTACCAGGGCTTCCCATGTGTCGGCCCCCAGTTCTCGCAACAGCAACACTTCTAACCGTGCTCCGCTGGTCTTACGGCCGTGCAGTCGAGCCGGGAAGACGCGGGTGTTGTTGATCACCAGCAAATCCGAAGGACTCAGGAGATCGGGCAGTTCGCGAAATGCGTGGTGCTCCAGTGTGCGCTCGCTGCGGCGCACCACCATGAGTCGTGATTCATCTCTCCGGGCTAGCGGATGCTGCGCAATCAATTCACGAGGTAGTTGGTAGTCGAACTCCGAGATCCTCACAAAGTTATTCTATATAATTGAGGCGGTATTAAAGAGCGTGAGAGTTTTATGCGGATGCGACCGTTAATCGGCATGACGTGTCGTCGCGACCCGTCAAAAAAACGACTTTACCTTCAGGAAGCTTATTCCCGGGCCATCTCCGAATTGGGCGGAGATCCTTGTCTCATTCCCCTGATTGATGATCGTGGATATCTCGAGCGCATAGCGGCGAGGGTAAGCGGTATCCTCTTGCCCGGGAGCAGTACCGATGTATCGCCGCTTCTGTACGGCCAGTCAGCACACCCTGCCCTGCGGACAGTAGATCCCTTGAGGGACCGCGTCGACTTATGGCTGCTGGATTGCGCCTTCAAGCTCCGCCTGCCCGTCCTTGCCATCTGTTATGGCGTTCAAATCTTGAATGTCCATCAAGGAGGCAGCTTAATCCAGGACCTTCCTTCCATGGTGGACAGTCCCTATTGGCATGACCCTCCGGGTGACGGCGATCAGCCTGTGACCCACCCGCTGCTTCTGGGTTCTGACCCGGGTCCCTTTGCTGCAGTTTCTGCGGAACAACCAGAAGTGAATTCCTCACATCATCAAGCTCTGGACGAAGTCGCTTCCAGCCTCCGGATCCTCGCCTGGGCTCCGGACGGGATCGTGGAAGCAGTTCAGCTCCAGGAGCGGGATCATTTTGTTTTGGGGGTGCAATGGCATCCAGAGCGCGACTATCAGCACAACACTTTAAGCCGTATTCTGTTTGAGCAATTCGTGCATTTCGCAGGGACATCGGCTCCCAACCCGACATGCTGAAGATTCAAAAAACGGTCTTCGCCCTTTCCGCGGCTCACTTCATCGTCGACAACTATTCGAGCATGCTGGGAGCTTTCTTGCCGTTCTTGCAACAGGCGCTTGGGCTTTCCCTCACCCAGGCAGGACTGATGGGCGGCATGCTGATGCTTTCCAGTTCTTTGATGCAGCCTCTCTACGGCTACTGGGCAGACCGTTTTCAACACAAGGCTTTTGCAGCCGTGGGTCCGGCGATTTCGGGAATTTTCATCTGTTCCTTGGGACTTGCGTCGAATTTCCCCGCTCTCCTCGCATTGCTGTTCATGGGGGGGATGGGGATCGCGTCTTTTCATCCGCAGGGAGCGGCTGTCACCTCTCAAGCCGTCTCTCAAGGAAGGGTGCACCAGATGTCTTTTTTTATCAGCACCGGCTTGATTGGCTATGCGCTGGGGCCGCTGATCATTACTTCGGTCATTACCGTGGCAGGGCTTCACAACAGTTATTGGGCGGCTCTGCCCGGCGTTGTGATGACCGGGTACCTGCTCCTTTACGGCCCGTCACCTGTAAGAAGGCAGCAGGTGGCGCACTCCAGGCTGTTTTCCTCATCGATCCTTGAAAAAAGAAAACCTCTGCTGGTGTTGTATTTATCCGTTGTCATTCGCGCTGCAATTCAAGCGAGTTTCGTATCCTTCTTACCCTTGTATCTCACCTATCGTGGATTTACTGAATTCCGTGGCAGCCAGGTTTTGACGCTTTTCTTGTTTTGTGGAGCGGCCACCGGATTCCTGGGCGGTGTCCTTGCAGAGCGCATCGGCGGAAAGCAGGTTATCATTATTTCCGCCGCTGGATGCGTACCTCTGCTACTCGGCTTCTTATGGACCGACGGGGTGCTCTCGATCTTGCTTTGTGCGGCTGGAGGCGGCTTTTTGCTTTTGGCTTCCTCGGTAAACGTGGTCATGGCCCAAGAACTGGTTCCGCACAGCGTCAACACCGTTTCCGCCTTAATGATGGGATTTGCCTGGGGTATGGGGGGCGTGGTGGTGCCACTCGCTGGAATTTTTGGAGAATTTTTTGGGCTCCAGTGGATGCTGACCGCAATCGTGCTGCTTTCCGTCCCGGGTTTCCTATTGAGTTTCCTGATTAGTGAGCGTTCGGGGGCGTCGCCGTTACGAGAACCACTCACGGATACATCACTGGCCACGAAATAAATAAAGCACATGAGCATCACTCCGAACATAGACCTCACAGGACAAACGGCGATCGTTACTGGAGGTTCCCGGGGAATCGGAAGGGCTTGTTGCCTTCTGCTGGCGCGGGCGGGAGCAAATGTGGCCCTCGGATTCAAGAATGACCGTGCGGCGGCGCAGGCGGTAGTGGACGAAATACGTTCCAAAGGAAAGCATGCCATTGCAGTCCAGGGAGACATCGCCCGACGCGACACCTTTGATAAACTGTTCCAGGAGAGCAGGGATACCTTCGGTCCCATCGACATTGTGGTGGGAAACGCAGGTATTTGGAAAGAAGCCGCTATTGACCAAATGACTGAAGAGCAGTGGCGGGAGATGATGGAGATAAATTTAACTTCCATTTACTTCACGTGCCACTACGCCGCGCGCGAAATGAAGGCGCGCCGCTCAGGGAAATTGATTCTGGTAAGCTCAACCGCCGGACAAAGAGGTGAAGCCTACCACTCCCATTATGCTGCGGCCAAGGGAGCTATTATCAGCCTGACCAAGTCGCTGGCTGCAGAACTCGGACCCTCAAACATCAGGGTCAATTGTGTCGCACCGGGATGGGTGGACACGGACATGGCGGCTCCCGCCTTCAAGGATGAAAAATTAAAAGAGTCAGTACGCCTCTCCATTCCCCTGCAGACCATTACCACGGCGGAGCAGGTTGCAGGGCCCATTCTTTTCCTGGCTTCGGATCTTTCTGCACACGTCAATGGAGAAATTCTGAACGTCAATGGCGGTTCCATTTTATGCGGATGACCTGCGAGCAGCGGGACCGAACAGCCGCTCACAGTGAGAGTGCAACAGCTCATCAGTAGAGTCGGAAGCGGCTTCGACAGGCCTTCTTCAAGGACACTCTAAAGGAGGCAAGATGCAGAGTATTCGCCAATTGATGCAGCTTTATCCCATCCTTTACGACCTTACCATCTCGCTGACGATTGTTCTAATCGCATGGGTGCTCGGCAGGACCGCGGTGCGGGCCCTTTCCTGGATCAGCGGAAAATTCACTGCCAAAACGGAATCGCGCCTCGACCATTATCTGATGGAGGCTTTTCGCTTGCCGGTAACGTTGCTGATCCTCATCTGGGGACTGCACATTGCGCTGGATCGCCTGAGGCGGCGTGACTACTCGGCGCTGCAGGATTACTGGAACCTGGTCGCAGGAGTTCTTTTCATTGCGGCCGCGATCATCGCTGTAATTACGGCGATCCAAGTGATTACCGCGATCTTGAAATGGTACCGGCAGCGTATCGAACAGCGCGAATCCGCACAACACGTAGCTGATTTTGTCCCCCTGGTCAGTCAGGTGGGAAGGATCCTCTTCATGATGATTGGTATCATTGTCATTTTCGACCACTTCGGCATCAACATTGAATCGATCGTAGTGACTCTGGGTGTTGGAGGACTTGCAGTAGGCCTGGCATTACAGGACACGCTGGCCAACATATTCGCCGGCATCACCATCATGGTGGACCGGCCATTCCGGATCAATGACAGAATTCAAGTTCCTTCCGGCGCCATTGGAGACGTGGTGGCGATTGGAATGCGCAGCACGCGAATTCGTACGCTCGATAACCAGCTGCTGGTGATTCCCAACAAAACTCTGGTGAATGACGACGTCATCAACCACAGCTACCCCGATGCGCGAGTGCGGGTGCAGCTTAAATTCGGGGTGGCGTACGGGACTGATATTGAGCGCACGCGCGACATTGTCGAACAGCTTGCGCTTTCGCATCCGCTGGTTTTGAAAAATCCACCCCCCAAACTTTATTTCTCTGCCTTTGGTGAAAGCGCTCTCGAGTTGACGCTGATTTTTTGGCTGGAGAATTTTACGCAGCAACTGCCGGTGGTCGACGCGCTGAACTTTCAAATCGACCAGGCTTTCCGTGAGAATACCATTGAGATGCCCTTTCCTCAGCGAGTATTACATATGCGCCAACAGGCCTCGCCTGACTGGGGAGCACCTCAGTTGGGAAAAGAGGGGACAGAAGGATCAAATATCAAGGATCACTGAGGACTTCCATCCCTCCTTAGTCTCTTCAACGGCAAAGCGATGCAAGGTGACGGCTTTCACGTCCACCCGGGTGCGATGGCGCTCCGGATCCAGGAATTCACCATTGGCCACGGCTTCTGCAAAATACTTGCGGCTTTTTTCCTTGATTTTCACCTTGCCGATTCTGAGAAGAAGCTTTTCAGAATCCTTGAAATAAATGATTTCCTGGAGGAGGTTGAACAGCAGCATGTCGATTGCATCCGCTTCCACCGACAATTCGCGCCGTTCCAGGGGCTGGATCGACTCCAAATCCTCCACCATGACGTTTAACGTCGCCTCCGCCGCTGAAATAAAGAGGTCTTCGAGATCCTCACCCCAGGCTTCAAAGGCGATATCGGCTGTAGCTACGTCCTCAAGAAAGCGATACGGCATCGGGGCTCCCACATTTTTTGAGATCTTCCATTATTCTGCTCCGTTGATCGTTGAGCTGACTCCCAATAAAAACCAGAATGTTTTCGGGATACGGAAAAGGCTCCAGTTCCCAGCGGCCGGCAACAAAATTGAACAGGTAAGATCGGTCCGGGAATTTCACAAAACCTTTGGCTCGATATACCTTGTTTCCCAGCCGCTGCAAGAAAGATTCGAAGCAGTCACGGTCAAAGGTTTGGGAACTGCTGTAGGTAAAGCTGTCAAACTCTAGCAGGTGTGAGTGTGCGGGCTGGCGAATCTCACGGTCAGAAACCAGGCCAAAAAGCAGATCGGGAGAAACCTGGCCCCGGGTACTGGTAAACAGAATTGCCTGTGGATTTAAGAGCTGGAGCTTTTCCCTCGCCGCCTCAAGATCGGCAGGCGCGATCAGATCGATTTTATTCAACAGGATGAGATCCGCTGCCTCCACCTGCAGGCGCGTGGTGTGGCCGATTTGAGGGAAGCGAAGGAGCGCATCCGCGTCCATCACGGTGATGACGCTATCCAGACGGACCCGCGGAACATTTTCCTGGACGTTATAAATTAACGCGTCCGGCTCTGCGACGCCGGTGGTCTCCAAAATGAGAACTTCCGGAGCAACCGTATCCAGAATTTCCTCGACCGCAGCTTCAAACTCGCCTACCAGAGAACAGCAAACGCAACCTCCACCCAGTTCCGCAATGCGCACATTTTTCCCTTCGATGACCTTGGAATCAATGGCGATCTCACCGAATTCATTCATTAAAACGGCAATCTTCCGCGGGTAAGTGGCCAGTATGTGACGCAGCAAAGTGGTCTTACCACTGCCGAGGGGACCGGTAATAATCGTGAGCGGTGTCTTCACAGCTCACCCTTTGACGTTTCCCAGCGGCAGCAGCCGGACCACGCGCCTGCTCAGTCCCGTTTGCTCGGTGGCGTCAATTACGTGTTCAATATCCTTGTACGCTCCGCCCGCTTCTTCAGCCAATCCGCCCCACGAGGCGCTGCGCACATAGATGCCCCGCTTTTCCAGGTCCTTTTGTAGAGCTTCTCCACGCCACTGCTTCCGGGCGCGAGTGCGGCTCATGGTGCGCCCACTGCCATGGGCGGTGCTGAAAAAGGTCTGCGCACCGCTTGCACAGCCGACCAGCAGGTAAGAACCTGTTTCCATACTGCCTCCGATAATCACAGGTTGTCCGATCTCACGATACTTTTCAGGAATATCCTGCATACCAGGTCCAAAGGCTCGGGTCGAACCTTTGCGGTGCACCAATAGCCACCGGGGGTTGCCATCCACCAGATGGAGTTCCAGCTTGGCCGTGTTGTGAGCCACATCGTAGACCTGATGCATCCCCAATTTTTCAGGAGAGCGGGAAAATACCGACGAGAAAACCTTTCGGATCGAGTGCAGAATGACCTGCCGATTGGCAAAAGACATGTTGATGCCGCACTTCATGGCCGCGAAATAGTCCTGTCCCTCGGGCGAAGAAAAGGGAGCACATGCCAGTTCCCGATCCGGGATGCGAATCCCGTACTTACTCCCCATCACTTTCAAAAAAATCTGCAGATAATCCGTGGCGGCCTGATGCCCGAATCCGCGACTTCCGCAATGAAACATGATCACGATCTGATCGGGAATGGTGATGCCGAAGATTTCAGCCAGCTTGCTGTCAAAGACGTTTTCCGGCCGCGCCACCTGAATTTCCAGATAATGATTTCCGGAACCCAGCGTGCCAATCTGATTGTATCCGCGTTCAATGGCTCGCTCGCTGACCTTGTCCGGGTCGGCTCCCTCAATACAGCCTCCCTCCTCGGTAAATTCGAGGTCCTCCTCCCAGGCATATCCGTGACGAAGGCACCACCGTGCGCCTTTAGCCAGCACGTGCCGAAAGTCCTTTTTGGATATCTTTACAAAACCAGTGCTGCCGACCCCGGCCGGGACATCTTGATACAGGCGGTCCACCAGCAAGGAGAGTTTTGGCTTGACCTCGTCATACGTCAAATTGGTCACTACCAGGCGCATGCCGCAATTGATGTCAAAACCAATACCTCCCGGAGAGATGACCCCCGTTTCTGTATCCATGGCAGCCACGCCCCCAATAGGGAAACCGTAACCAAAATGACCATCGGGCATGCACATGGCATACTGAGTGATGCCCGGCAGCATGGCCACGTTGGTAATCTGGTCGTAGACCGCCTCGTCCATCTCTCTCAGCAGCTTCTCAGTGGCGTAAATTCGTGCGGGAACGCGCATCCCTTCCTTAAAGGTGACGGGCAACTCCCAAACGGTCTCTGAAACCCGGTGGAGAGTCTCCATGGCTAACATGATTTATTCCCCCTTTTAAATTGTCGCATAAATGCCATGACTGCGTATCGCATCGGATCCCACTGAACAGAAGCGCTGTCGCGGTGAGGCTCCGCGGCATGGCTTCAGGAGCGCTCCTTCCAGTCGCGCCGATCAGTGTTACCGTATTTAGTAGAGTCGAGATGTGGCGCGGTAGTTTAGGATGGAGCCTATCTGTTTCCGCCCTTTTCAGTTGCCGGTGCCTCACTAGCTCCTCCCTGCTCCGTTTCCACATCCCGCTCGTCGAACCGGACAGGCGGATTTCCCGCATC